>JANMEL010000026.1:0-31413 GCA_031376885.1 Chamaesiphon sp. OTE_70b_metabat_96
TTCAAAAAGCAAATATTGAAGTAGCCAAAGGTAGCATCACAGGTTTAATCGGCCCCAATGGAGCCGGAAAAACCACCTTTTTTAACTTACTTTCCAACTTTATTCGCGCAGATTCTGGACAAATAGAATTAAACGGTCAAAAAATCCACCATCTCCAACCCCATGAAATCGCTCGAAAAGGAATGGTAAGAACCTTCCAAGTTCCCAAAGCACTATCTCGAATGACAGTACTCGAAAATATGCTGTTGGGTGCCAAAAATCAAAAGGGTGAAAAGTTTTGGGAAGTGCTGACTCATGCCAAACAAGCAAAACTAGAACAACGAGAATTGAAAGAAAAAGCCATGTCAATTCTCACATCTGTCGGCTTGAGTGCCAAAGCAAATGACTATGGTGGAGTACTATCCGGCGGACAACGCAAACTCCTAGAAATCGGTCGAGCATTAATGGCAGATCCCCAATTAATCCTATTAGACGAACCCGCAGCAGGTGTAAATCCCCGTCTAATTGATGATATTTGTGGACATATTCAAACTTGGCGCAGTCAGGGTTTGACCTTCCTAATTATCGAACATAATATGGACGTGATCATGACACTATGCGATCGAGTCTGGGTACTCGCAGAAGGCACCAATCTGGTCGATGGCACCCCCACAAAAGTCCAAAATGACCCCAGAGTCATCGAAGCTTATTTGGGCATCGATTAAGTCGAAACAACTCTCAATTAATCTAACTAGGCTAGCTCCATAAAAACCTAGTATCGAGTACAAATCCTGGCAATACGTCTTCTCCTGATAGTGAGTCAGGGGCAGTCAAAAGTTCTGGTGGCTTGCCAATACGATAAATAGCGGCGCGTTTGCCTTTGGGATCTAGCAGCCAACCGAGCCGACAACCGCTTTCCATATATTCCATCATTTTCGCCTGCGTTTGAATCCAAGAGTCAGAGCGAGACATAAGTTCAACTGCAAAATCTGGACATAGTGGCAAAAATCCCCGTCGCTCTTCTGGAGTGAGAGCTTCCCATTTATCGAGGGTAATCCAAGCCACATGTGGAGATCTGTCTCCACCTTCTGGTAGCTCAAAGCCAGTGGAAGAGTCAAAGATTTTCCCTGCTTTAGTGGTGCGATTCCACAGCCCGATTTCTAGATTCAGATCTGAATTCCAGTTTCCGGTTTCGCCACCAGTCGGAGCCATAACGATTAAATTTCCTTGTTTGTTGCGTTCCAGCTTCATATCTGGATTGTCATTAGCAATCTGCCGAAATTGGCTACGGGTGATGTTGGAGATCGAGTTTAGATTGATGGTGAGGGCTGCCATGACTGAAAAATATAGTCACTACCGTTTAATTTTAGCATCTGCCAACAGACGTTGGCGTAGCCTCACCCGTGGTGAATCGACCTCAGCCATGTCATCCTCACACGATCGATTAGGCAGAGCCTACGCTTCGCGATCGAGTTGAGCTGCTGCACTATCTATTTTTTCGCGGAGTTCGGTGCTAATCTATCGCTAGCACTTTGAGATTTTAGGAGGTTTAGTGCAGCTTCGTCGGGGCTAGCATATTTACCCGTGAGGATTTATTGCTGGATAAATTCTGTTAGTTCGGGTTTTAGAGTCAGATTCATAAAAGCGAAAACCAGTCTAAAGTTTTACTGTCAGTATAATTCAGCGGGAATAGCCTTGAGATCGATCGATAGGTTAAAATAGATCTTAGGCAAATAGAAAAGAATGGCATATTAGTATCATGCTGACTCTACTCGAACTTCGTCTCGAAGGGCTTCGCCAACGAATCAATCAAAAGCTACCACAAGCACCTGAATCAGTGTTGGCGAAAGTCTGGACGATCCTTAACGCGACTAATGAGGATGACGAATTATCTGCTGAGTTCGATCGTTGGGAAGCTGCTAGCGATGAGGATGAGGCTCAAATCGAAGCAATGCTAGCAACCAAAGGTGTGTAAACGGCTAGGGGAGATATTTTATTATCACTTTACCTGAATCTGACAAGCGAGAGGAGAAGGTGACGCTCCCCACAAATGTATTCTATATCTTTCGATCTTCTAGCTCAGATTAATGACTGATTTACAGCAACAGGCGCGAGAAATACTAGATCGATTAGCATTTACAGATTTCGATCTGTGTCTAGAGATAAATCGAACTTTTAATCATTTACCTCGTGCGCCTGGTATTTATAAAGGTTCGCCATCGAACTGATGGACAGACAGCCTCTTCAATTTCAACAACAATTCTATTGTATCATCTTTTGATAAGTCGGTTTGAGTCATTTTAGGCTGGAAATTTTCATTATTCTGTGTCTTATCAAGAAGTTGAGTCGTTGGCGTAGCCTCTCCTGTGGAGAATCGAGTTCAGATTGGGAGATAAGTACAAAAATATTATGTAATATTGGATGATTGGTGCTTTTGCCACACTTTCAACCCTTCATAAAACACCTGGAAACTTTTGGATCTATTAATTTCTGGGTTCATATATTGTGCAATATCTCGCGCAGCTTTTGGTTTATCTAATCCCCCTTGATGATGCCTTGCCTTTTGCAATATACGTTCTAAAGCTTCACATGTCCCACCTTGAATGGCATCAGGATCTCTATACTTCTCCTGTTGAGCAAGACTAGCTTTAACGCCAGGATAAGCTTTAACAATTGCATCAACATCTCCAAAGAACCATGATTCTAATTCCTCGATCATAATTCGATTTAAGACTTGAAATGACTCAGATCCATTGCTGTTAGTCTTGGTAATGAATCCAGAACTCGCAGCAATATCTTCTAAGTGTTTCTTGAGCTTGACGCAATCTTCATCATCACGATCGATTAAAACGACAATTAGCCAATCACTGGGTATCCATTGTTTATAGCCATTCAACCGACTCGGTAATTTCTTTAGTAAGTCTGTCTTCCCACTAAAGTTATGCACTCGATATTGTGTTTCAGGAGCCAGACATAAAGGTAAAAATTCTTTGAGAGCTTCACCTCCAGAATAATCCTCAATTAGAAATTCAATGTGCATCGACTACTTCCGAATAGATTTTAGTGTAGAACCACCCGCATTTGTGAGGGGATCGCCTACATCAAAATAGTTCTCCATCCATAAATTCCCTAACGTCGCCCCATTATCTATAAATTCTTTTACTCCCTGCATATCTGAGGTTCTTTTTGCTTTTGTATAACCCTGCTCATCACGATATAATACCCAAACTTCCTCTGGTTTGAGTGCATCTATGAAGAACGGTGAATGGGTTGTTACCATCAACTGACTTCGAGCCGAAGCTGCTCGACATTCACCAGCTAACTCTGGAAGTAAACGTGGATGCAACTGATTTTCAGGCTCTTCAATGCCGATTAATTGAGGTGGATCTGGATCGTAAAGTACTGCTAAATAAGCAAGCATCTTTAGTGTACCGTCAGAGGCGAATTTAGCTAAAATTGGACGTTCAAATGGTGCATCTTTAACTTGCAGAAGTAACCGACCATCCTGCATCATTTCTGCATCAACTCTTTCTAGTTTTGGTATTTTTTTAGACAGCGTATTTAGAATTTTTTCTAAAGATTGAGGGTGTTGTTCTTTCAGAAATTGAATCACATTTGGTAAATTATCTCCTGTAGCGGAGAGTCTTTCTTGTGGCCCAGCTTCTGGTGTATCACGAGTATTGTCGGCAGTGAGATAAGAAAGATACCAGCCTGTGATAAATTGTCTCAGAGCACTAACGCGAGGGTGTTTTGTAAATTGTCCTAAAGTATTTACAGCTAGAACATCAGGAGCATTTAGTTGTTCAGGAATTCGAGTATCTCGATCGTCAGGGTTATCACCCGTGATGACTTGCCCTGAACCTTCTTTAAAGTCTAGAAATCTAAAAGGTTGTCCTTTACTACCTCTTCGCCACTGCAACCATTCTTCTGCAACATAAGGACCTTTGCTATTTTCATCAATCGCAAGGTGATATGTAATTATAGGAGATTGACTTTTTTCTCGGTACTTCAATTCAATTACTATTGGTTCTTCAATGCCACGAGTTCGTAATTCTCGAAATCTGCCTCGTTTATCCCACGCGCGACGCAACCCAAACTGAAAGCATTCAGAGAGAAATGCAAATACATCAAAAATTGTAGATTTGCCACTACCGTTAGGACCTAGAAATACTGTTAAGGGAGTAATATCTTTAAGCTCTAGATCTTTGATAGCACGGTAGTTGCAAATTTTGAGATATTCAATTCTTGGGACTGCTAGCCTGGGCATTAATTTTAGAGTTGCATCGATTATTTATTGGATTTTAGAAATTTGAATTTCTTTATATCCCACATGAGAATTTCTGGGTCTTCGATCCAATTATTTCGATAGAATCTGCTCTAGAATTGTTGGATCTTGAATTTCCTTATCCTTAGCTAATAGTAACACCTTTGACATGATTTCTGCCGTCTTCGGATCGTCATCGACGAAGGGTAGAAATAGTCGTCCGCGATGTTGGGAACTGACGGGGAGAATGCAGAGCGCGCCGCCTGGTTGACGATGGACGATCGCGCTGCCTAGATGTACGGAATAGGTACCGATTTCGCCTTTGATGAGGGCGTGGCTGCCTTGGATTTGGACGTTATTTAGCTTCATTAGGCGGCAGGTTTCGCGGAGGATGCTCGATCGCATTTCAACTGTCGAGGCACTGGCTTCGGGATCTACGCCGCCGATGTGGGCGACGCTGACGACTAGATCGAGATCGCGCATGACTTCGCTGAAGATGCGGGGTGGGATGTCAGAGAGCGGGATGGATTTGGAGTTGTCGCGTTTGTAGAAGTTGAGCCTGTCGATCGTCAAGCCTTCCACATCCATTGGCGTGTAGTAACCGTTGGCAAAGGAGACGGTGGCGATTAAGCCTTCGCGGTGGAAGGTGCGGCGCACGCCTTCGCCGAGGGAGGAGAGCCAGCCCCTTTGTCCGAATAGGGCGATCGCTTGGCGGGGATTCACCTGATGGCCTTCGTAGCGTTTTGAGCCTGTTTTAGTCTGTTCGCCTGTGGTGGGGATATAAAGTTCGCGGAAGACTTGTTTGAAGGGCTGCTGGCGTTCGCTGGTGAAACATTCCTGTTGCCAGAGGTGCCATTCTTTGGTGAGGAGGAGGTCGTGGGGGTGGGCGATGCGGAGTTTATCGGCGGTGATGTCGATCTTGCCGTGGGGATTGACTAGTTCGGTGCCGTTGGGGTTGAGGTAGCCGATGTTGGGGTTGGGGGTGTCGGCGATGAGGACGAGTTGGCGCAGCATGGGGGCGAGAACGGGATGCTGGGCGAGTTGGTGGAGTTCTACGCTGGTGAAGGCATCGCCGCGATCCATTGCTTGTTCGAGGGAGAGGCGCATTCGGGAGGCTTGTTTGACGATATCTTGTTTGCGATCGATCAGTGCCTCAACATCGGGATTTTTCTTGAGTTTGGCGGGGACGGCTTTGAGGGTTTTTCCGGCTTTGGTGATGGTGATTTCGGGGGTGCCTTGGGCGGTGATGCTGAGGGCGATGGTGGTTTCTTCGATCGTGATTATTTGCGGTTTTTCGACCAAATCGGCGATCGCGACGGCTTCCATTGCCCATTGCAGGCGTTGGGGGTCGGCAAATCCGGCGGTGCGGGCGAGGTTTTCCATCCCGATTTCGACGCAGAGTTTTTCGCTGGCGCGGCGTTGGGAGCCAAATTGTTTGCTGGTGCGGAGAAATTCTTGATAGAGCTGGTAGCGATTGAGAATATCTGGTTCGCGTTTTTTGCCTGTATCGAGGGGACACAAACCGAGGGCGCGGACGGAATCTTGGTGGCGTTTCTTGGTGATGCGAAGGGTTAGTTCTTGGCGATCGAGTTGCCCTAACATCGCACTGGCAAACTGTTTGGCGCGTTGGTGTCCAGCTCCACTACAGGCATATTGGGCAGCACTATCTAATTTTTTCCAATTTGCGTCGCCCAAAGTCTGATGTACCCGTTGGAACCATTCCACATCCACGGCTCCATCGGTTAGGCTTTGTTCGGATAATGGTGTGCGTTCGCCAATTTGGGCTAGATAAATATCCCGCGCATCGCCAGAAATCGCACTATCTTTGGTATGGGCATGAATCCACCATACGCCATCAGCAAAGCCAGGGAGATCGATCGCTTGTTGGACATAATTCACCCATTGGGGCGCGAAAAAGGCAAATTGAATCAGCTTTTCGTCGCTAATTTTGACGGCGCGAACTTGACGGGCAAATTCAACTGGTGTTTCACCACTGGCGGGGAAACTAATACTCATCAATTTGCTAATCGTACCAGCTTTACTTTGGTTGCCCCAGTTGTAGCCACGCTTGAAACCAGTGGTGTCTAAGCTTTGCAATAGTTTAACGACGGTAGGAATACCTTCGATCGATCCCAGAGCTAAGGCTGCTGTCGTTGCTGCTGTGGGTAGATCTCCCCGTTGACATTCTATTTCGAGAATGCGATCGCGACAAATATTAGCAGCTTCGACGGCGGGAGCGTAGAGCTTATCCACCTTGCGTGCGGTGAGATTGCTGAGATCGTAAAAACTCGATCTAATCTGAGCGTCATTAGGATTTTCTGGGATATTTTGGCGGAATCTGTCGCCTAGTAAGTAGTAAATAATATCCGCAGTATTAGCTAGTTTACGATGATGTGCCGTTGATACATCACTAAGTGTGGTTGCACCATGACCTGCAAAATGATACCAAATGCTGCCATCAATCCAGTTGATTAATTGCCACCAGCGTTGAAACTCTGCGCTAGAAGTTTCGCCTTGGGGTCTGGCAAAGTTTTTGACATCATCCCCAAAGCTTTGTAATGTCCAGATAGTTTCCTGGTTGGGAGCTTGTCGATCGAGTGTAATTGCATTCTCTAATTCAGCTAGATCGATCGATGTTACTAGGGTCGTCAGATAATTAATTGAAAATTCGGTTTGTTGCGGATGGGGATGTAGATAAATTAGCCAATTAATAACTCCCGTGACTAAATCTGGATACCGTAGTTCGGCTTTAGTCGTACCAAAAAATTTGTAAAAAATGCGCCGCAAATTGGCGAATGGAGATGTAGAAGTCTCAATATTATCTCTGTCTGTATATTCACTTCCCCAACGTTCGACCGAAGTTTGACAGCGCGGTGCGATCGCTCGAATTAGTTCTAATCCATCTTCATCTTTCGACCTTTTACCCTCATACCAATTTTTCCAAACGTCCGCTAATGGCAACCGTGCTAAATTTTCATCGCGAGATAATTTGGGATCGACTGAGGGAAATTGCCAAGCCAAATTACCAAACAAATATTCGACATTCTCACCAGAATAGTCTTTGATTTGAACTGGGGTTTGACTGTGCTTGTGAATCAGCTCATCGATCGCTAACAAAGTACTTTTCGCCGCCGATGTATTTAGTTCGATCGGATTGGTACAAGTGACTGGTTCTGGCACAAATAAATCATTCAGATTAACTAAGCCCAAAGCATCCCGCAACGTTGCTGGTTGTGCTTCTCGCACGGAAATTCGATCTAATAGTTGAACTTCAGGATTAGTCAGCTTATCACCTTTCTTTGTTTGATAGCTCTGAGCGATCGATTGGCATTCATCAGCCGATCGATTCACCTTCACCAATTCCGCTAATAATTCTAATCCAGCTTGTCGTTGTAAAATATCTTTGGCATCTAGTAATTTCTGGGCAGAATCGATCGCATGTAGATCCGGTTGCTTAATTAATAAACCTAAAATCCCCTGGCGTAGATCGCTAGATTTGCGCGTCAATAAACCGATTAGATGGGTAGCTTCATCAGGTTCGATCTGACATTTTTGTAATGCTGTCATCACTAACTGCCGCACATAGCTGCTAGAATCCCCAGTCAAGTTTAATAATGTCTGGCGAATTTCGCTGTCGAGTGGTTCGACCCTTGTTAACATGCCTACAATACTAGCCCGATAATTTGCATCACAAATACCGAGATAGGGAATCATCAATTTGGGAGATCGCTTACCCAAATAGCTAGATAAAATTCCCACCAATTGCGCTTGTGAAGCCTCCAGCGAAATCCAATCCCACACCAGTTTTGCTAATTGCTTAGGCTTCGGCGACCATCGCGGGAATATTGCTACCAGTCGATCGAATGTATCTGGTGCTACAATTACCAATTCACCACTGCAACTATTAATCGATCGCAATGCCAGCCATGCTACCCGATCGTCAGGATCTTCGATCGCACTTAAAATTACCAAATTTGCTGGAGCTAATGCCAGTTGCGCCAAGAAATGAACCGCCACAAATCGATGACTGGCTTCAGGGTTTTGAAGTAATAATTTTGCCGATTCGATCGCCGTCAAAGCATCAGTAAATCCGATCGACCACAAAGCCAAATACACCGTCTGAGCATCATCACTCACCAACCCCGCTTGCTGCTGTTTATCATCAGTCAAAAACGCCAACACCTGCGCCACAATCGCCCGCGCCTGCTTCTCCTGCAACACATCCAAATCGAAGCCAAACCAGACATCCACCGCCCGCAAAGTTGCTGCAAACCGAATCAGATTCTCATCCAAAATCAGCTTCAACATCCGCTGGAAGGCGATCGGATGAGCTTCATCTACGCTCTCTAGAATCGACTGGCGCAGCCCTTCTTGTCGCTGGGCGGCAATTAGTAGCTTTTCGACAAATTCCCAGCCTTCAGGACGATTTGCGAGGAGGAGCGATCGCACCACATGCCGCCCCATTGCCCCAATTTCATGCTCGCCTTTTGCGGATGCAATCAGAAGATCGAATACCTCTTTACCGATCGCATCATCAGTATTAATCGCGGCGGCGAATAGATAACTCAAACAGTCAGTGTAATAGCCCAAGTAAGAACACCAACTCGCCAACCACTGTAAATCTGACTCGTAGTTTCTCACCGCTGTAATTAACGACTGCAACCACGATCTCTGTTTATCACTCGTCGCCCCAGGTACGCGAAAAGATTTGCGACTATAACCATTTTGATAAGTCCAACTCGTCTCAAAGCTTCGCCAAGCGGCTTCCACCACTGTGGCAAATTGAGGGAAGAGAATTTCAAATATCTTCAACCTTTCTGCTGGTTTTAATCCATTAAGATTCTTGAGATTATCTTCAATAATTGACGATCGATTGTAATAGTCGATTTTGACTGGGGTGCCCGTTTCATCATGGGCGAGAATGCCGTATCCGATCGATCGCAATTTTGCGGGTAGTTTGGCTAGTTTGGCAAGGCGAATGGGTTGCCAATCGGTGACTTGATATTCTTTGAGGCGAGCTTGAGCAATTTCGGGGTTAAGCATGAGAATAGATGAATTTTTTGCAAATAAACATTATCTAATTCTCGAAAGTCCTCAAATCACCCACCAACCAACGGTGTGAGGCGAAGAAACAGCAGTTCAGATCGATCGGTAAGAGCCACCTTTGCCTGCAAATCCTCCTGCTGCTCGTCATCGATAAATACCAGATAAAACCCATCTTTAAAGGCTTGGAGGGCATTCTCGATCGCCTCCAGCTCATCTACCACTTGCTCTAGCTCACTCCCACCACTATCGATCTTACCAAGCGCAACCCCCGCCTCAATTTCCACCAAACCCAATATCTTTGTCAATCGCCCCTGAGATTGTCTGTCGCGAAATGCCCGAATTTCTGCCTTGACAATCTCCGTCAGCAGCTCCGCCAGTAGGATCGATCGATTCTCTCCAGTCGATCGATCGTCAGGTAGAGCCATCTCCCAGCTTGTAAACAGATTTTGACTTTTGCCTAAAACTTTGCCGGATATCGTTAAGGTAGATGAAGCCATTACCGCAATCTTGTATAGAACATTTTTACTATTATATCTAGTTTAGCCGTTGGCGTAGCCTCTCCCCTGGAGAATCGAGTCAAATAACTCATCGCAGAAAACGAAGCAGATCGAACTTGACCAAATTAGCGATCGTCGCAATTAAATTTGGTGCGGGATAATTTCCATAGAGCTGAAGTAAATTTGCCACAGTTATCGATCGATGTTCGCTGACAGTTTGAATGATTCGATCGACAACGATTGGTTCTAGTCGGCGTTCTGCTGCAAAATTACTCATCCAATTTTGGCGAATTTGGGCAATGTTTTCGGGATTAGCCATCGAACCGATCGTCACAATTGTCTTTAGATCGATCGTTTGGCTAGCATAATGATGAAAGAGTCGAAACGGATCTTCACACAATGGATGAGCTGGTTTGTTTGCTTTGACTGGTGCAGACATCGCATCAATATGTCGAAGTTCTGCCAACTCTGTCCACAATTGTTCATAGTTACCAATTACCTTTTGCCAATCATAAACTTCTCGTGCCCGAAGACGACCATTTTCACCCATTTTTTTTCTAAGTTCGGGTTGTTCGATCGATTTGACGATCGCGGCTGTTGTTGCAGCCACATCAACGATCGATACCGAGGCTGTATGGGCAACATATGAGCTATAATTAACTTTCTCAGTAAAGTATTCCGCATTCAATTGGGGCACGGTTCCTGGCGGACAAATAGTAGTGGGAATCTTGAAACCATCAATCCCCTCTCGAACAGATTCTTTATACCCATTCCAATCGGAAATAATCACTGGTAAACCAGCCGCCATTGCTTCGATCGGCGTTAGCCCAAAAGTCTCTTGGATATTGTCAACCAAAGACATAAATAGATCCGCACAAGCCCAAATATTCGATCGAATATCTGGCTGACGACCATCCACAAAAATCGAATTGACAGACGGACAAAACTGTTGCGGTGCTTGCCGAAATTCAGCTTCTTCGCGATCGTTCTCAAACCATCCAGCTTGCACCAAATGAATCTTAGTATTCGTCATCTTTGCCGCTTGTTCTAATGCTAAATACATCGGCACTGGATGAGCTTTGGCATAAAAACAAAACCGACCCACAAATAGTACCACAAATTCATCGGCTGGAATCCCCAAAGCTTGACGCAATCGATTTCGCGCATCAGCTTGAGGTGCAAAAAAATCACAATCTACCCCCAATGGAATCACAGGTAGCCGAACATGAATCATCGGGCGATTTCCCATCCGCTGGGCGAGGTAATCAGCCCAATCGTTCAATAATATCTCAACAGAGGTCTTCACCGCTTGTGAGGTGCAAATCAACGCATCCCAAGGCTGAACTGGGGCGATTAATAAGTCACCAATTTCACTCATGGCATTCATACTGGCGATCGTATGAGTCACACCACAAATACTATAAGCTCTTTGATTGCCAAAACGTCTCGCCCAAGCATGATGTGACAATCCTGGCCCAGGTAAATACAATGTACCTGCTCGATCTAAGTTAGCTGGATTGTCAGTAGTTAGCCATTGAAAATCGCGCTGGCGATGATTCCAAGGTTGAATAGTGGCTTGAAAATTAGCAAATTTTGGGGATGCAGATGTATAGCAATAAATATTTGACAAGTTGCTATGTTCGACAATCCCTTTTAAAAATCCAGATCCAGCCGCCTGACGACCCAGTAGTCGGTTATTCTTAATGCTATAACCATCAGCTTCATAAAAGATCGCCAGAGACTGATTCATTTTCTGCTACATCTATTCACTCGACTATTTTACGATCGAAAGGTTTAGCAGTCAATCATCGACTCTGAATCTCTGCAAGCCTGGTAGATAATCGAGCAAAATCTAAGAATCATTCTTATTTAAATTAATTGAGAATTGCGGATGCATTTACCGCACGGGTTCCCCGTCGGTAAAAATGCACCAAGCAGAGAATTGAGTTTTTAGGGTGGGGATTTCAACCCCACCCTAAAAACAATCCACCTAAAGGTGGGGGATTTAGACCCCTGCTTCTCGTTAAGAACATCACTTGCCAATGGGGTTTGAGTCAGTCGAGCCTCATCCACCATATATATGTGAACAGATCCGAGCGGCAAACTTGGCGAATTTAAGTTAGAATAGAGAGGGAAATCTTGGATTAATATTGTAAATCACTCAATTTTGAATACCTGGTAGGTAATGAGCGAAAAGACAGCATCAACATCCAAGAACTGGTACACATATTATCAAGATCGTCTTGAGTACTACGAATCTCCGTCAGCAGCTCTAGTAGCAGTAGACTCGATCGTAGCTAGTTATTTAGAAGTGAATCTCTGCTTGAAAAGTGGCGGATCTCAACAGTATTTGTCAAGTGACTCTTTGGTTGGCTATACCGATCGAGAGTCACTCTATATCCACTCGCTCATCATCGCCGAACAACGTTTTGGAGCCAAGCATCTTTTCACCGCTCAAAATCTGAGTAATTTGGCACTTTTCTATGCGTCGGTGGGTAAATATCAGGATGCGGAATCTTTATATAATCGCACGCTGGCAATTAGAGCAGAAAAATTGGGAGCTAGTCACCCCATTACCATTGACAGTTTAAATACTTTGGCAGGTTTATATGAAGAAATGGGGCGATATACCAAGGCAGAACCCTTGTATCTTCGTTCTTTACAACTAAGAGAAAATACTACGGAAGAAAATCATCTCCAAACTGCTGAAAGTTTATACAATCTCGCTGAACTTTATACAGGGATGGGGCGATATATGGAGGCTGAGTCTTTTTACCTACGTACTCTCGATATCTGCGAACAACAATTAGGGGCAAATCATCTCGATGTGGCTGATGCTTTGAATTCTTTAGCTGATTTATACCTGATGATGAGGCAATATACCAAGGCAGAACCTTTGTATATTCGTGCTCTGATGATTTCCAAACAGCAATTGGGGATGAAAGATCTAAATACGGTAGAAAGTTTACAATGTCTTGCCGGATTGTACATGAAGATGGGGCGATTCGATCGAGCAGAATTGCTATATACCCAAGCTCTATCGATCTGCGAACAGCAATTGGGAGCCAATCACCTAGATCTGATTCCAGGGTTAGATAAATTGGCATTGTTGTACCGAGAGAGCGGCAGGGATGAGGAGGCGGAGGTTCTATATACTCGCGCTCTAGCTATTCGCGAGGAATTGGGAGCTAGCGATCTCGATACTGTTCCAGAGTTGAATAAATTGGCAGGTTTTTATCGATCGCGTCAGCAATATGATGAAGCAGAAAAGCTATATATTCGTTCCCGTGATATCTGCGAACGCCAATTGGGAGCGGAGCATCCCTACACCGCTCACACGCTCAATCATCTGGCGCAGTTATATTATGAGCTGGGAAGATATCCAGATGCCGAATTACTATTACTCCGTGCCTTAGATATTTACGAACGACAATTGGGAGTCGATCATTCCTATATCGCTGAAAGTCTCAATCATCTCGCGAACTTGTATTGTCGGATGAAAGCATACGATCGAGCAGAACCTTTGTACATCCGTGCCCTAGATATCTGCGAACGCCAATTGGGTAAGGATCATTCTCGTAGCACTCAACTGCTCAATAATTTAGGGGTTTTGTACTATCGGAGTGGCAAGTACGAGCGAGCCGAATCTCTGTATGTCATTTGTCTAGAAATTCGGGAACGGCAATTGGGAGAATCCCATCTTGATACCGCCCAAAGTCTTAGTAATTTGGGCAGTTTGTACTATAAAATGGGTCAATACAATCGAGCGGAATCTCTGTATCTGAGATCGCTGGCAATTCGCGAACAGGAGCTAGGAATGGATCATCTACAAACGGCTGCTAGTTTGAATAATTTGGCATTTTTATACGACTCAATGGAACGTTATACTGAGGCGGAACAGTTGTATAGAAGATCGATCGAGATTCGCGAGACAAAGCTGGGTATCGAACATCCTATTACCAAAAAAGTTCGCCGTAATTTTGAACGATTTTTACGGCAAAGATTTTAACAATCCTAAATAAGATTGGGCGATTTTCCCCCGCGTGTAATTTTTCATACAATAGTCATGAGCCGAATCTCCTAGAGATTTAACTAGTTCAGGATTTTTACTTAATCGATCGATATAGTTTGCCAATCCTTCACTATCACCATTAACAAAAGCCGCCCCAAAATTTCCTTCTGCTAGAATTTCATGGAGATAAGAATGCGATGGACAAATAGCGGCAATTGGTGTGCCACTGGCAAGGGCAGAATAAAGTTTACTGGGGACTACTAATCCTTCCATTCCTTCGTCGATACTCACGATTGAAATATCGCCAGCAGAAAGAGAATATGATAAATCTTCTTTCGGTTGATAAGGTAAAAATAAGCAATTATTTAGATCGTGTTTTTCCACCTCATCTTGTACATATTCAAGCTTATATCCATTACCAATAAAGGTAAATTGGATCGGTGAATCTCGCAAGATAATCATCGCATCCACTAGAGTTGTCATATCATGACAACGACCCATATTGCCGGAGTAAAGGACTGTAAATCGATCTGTTAATTTATGTTTTAGCGCAAACCAATTTTCTTTTTTTTGTACAGGCTGAATTTTTTGGGTATCAGCCCAATTGGGAATAATCACAATTTTGTCCGCAATCTCTGGGCATTTTTTCAAAATCCTATCTTTCATCGTACTATTTAAAACGATAATAGCCGATGCTTTTTTCCATGCTAAACGGTTACATGAGTCCCATAGTTTAGACAACCAATGTTCTTTCTTGAGCACATTCAATTCGGTCAAAATGTCTGGATACAAATCATACAATAAACATATATAGGAAGTTTTGAAACAAAGATTGAAAAAATAACCGAGTAATGGGAGGAATGGTGGAGCGGTAGTTAATAAAACCACTTGTCGGTGGGGGGCATGTTTGAGTAAGTGCAAGGCTGCTCGCAGGAAGAAAATCAACCCAGAAACTGCTTTGCTGCGAACTCTCCCATAACCGACACCAGATCGGGATCGGCGAATACTAATGCCTTGATGATGTTCCCACCGAGGTAAGTCGTCGCGTTTAAAAGCATAGGCTGGCTGACTACTAAACACCGTCACGAGATCGAAGTTACCTTTGAGTTCGTAGGCTAATTCTTCAATTAACTGCCCAGTGGCAGCATAATCTGGTGGGAAGAATTGGTTGACGATCGTTAGCTGTTTATTGACGACTTCCTTGTGTTTATCCTGGGAATTAATCTTTACAATGGCATATTCTTGGTGATTTTCTATCATTTTTTTGACCCTGAGAGTTTTTTGAAAAATAGAGGAATTATATATCTTCAAGCTGTTATAGTATAGATGCTGTAACAGGTTAAAAAAGTAATCTATGAGACTAGATTCTTATGCAACAGGATCGTATTCACCAGGCGCATCTTTAGGAAAGCAGCTTTTATGGTACTATATTGGTTCTCCGTTATTTAGTAGTAGTTGGATCCCATTTTCTAAATTTAAATGTCTGATTTTACGATTGTTTGGTGGTATAGTGGGTGATGGTGTAAATATTAAGCCAAATGTAAAAGTCAAGTTTCCTTGGCGATTAGCATTAGGCAATTATGTCTGGTTGGGAGAAAATTGTTGGATTGACAATGTGGCATTTGTGACGATCGATAGTCATGCCTGCATTTCTCAAGATGTGTACTTATGCACTGGCAATCATGATTGGAACGATCCAAATTTTCGGTTGATGGATAAACCGATTCATATTGAAGAGGGGTGTTGGATCGCCGCTAGAGCCGTAGTTGGACCTGGGGTGACGATCGGCAAGGGGGCAGTACTGGGATTAGGTAGTGTAGCGTCTCGCTCTCTAGAACCAATGACAATTTATGCCGGAAATCCAGCCCAGGCAATTAAAGAAAGACAGATACAGAGCTTCACCGAGGGATTTTAATTCCTCGATCGAGAGCTGATTAACTCGACTTAATAATTCAGGTGCTAAGTTGCCCAATTTCCGAATTAGTAGTCTAATAATCAATAATCTCCCCTCGTCAGCCCGTCCTCTAGCTTCGCCTCTGGCTTCGCCTCTAGCCTCGCCGCTTGTCCAAATCGAAGGTTTCGTTAAAACCTAAGAAAGATAATAAGCATCCATTAACGGAGGTACTCGACTTCAATGATATGAATTGCTAGTAACATTTCAGCTAAAGTTCTTTGGAAGGCATAATACCAACCTTGCCACCCATCGAGAATTCCACCTTTAAAGATCAGGCAGTAGATCAAAATAATGAATGGGGCAAAGATTTTGCGTTTACGGATACGATCGCCCCAACTTAATTCTCGATCGGGTGTTTCTAAGAGTTTTTTAGCTTCAATGACCATATATCGATCTTGTGCCCATAACCAGCGGCTGAGTGGTTTGCGATCGTCATGATGAATGTAACCATCAACCTGACTAGAATTGCCTTGAAGTTTTAGTAGTTGAGTATGACCATCATCGATATATGTGGCACTAGCTTTTCTAAATAAAGCTAACCGAGGTGGCAGAATAGTCCCTCTCAGTGGTTTGCCAAAGACGCAGTATTTGAAGGGAATAAAGTAGCCATCGATCGCTGGATCGTTTAGTGTTTTAAGTGTTTCAATTAGTGAGTCTGTTAGCACATAATCTGCATCTAAAGATAAAATCCATTCTGACTCAATTTGCTCCAAACCGTAGTTCCATTGCTGGGCATGAGTATCAAATTTTCGTTGAAATATTTTAACTTTGGGATCGGACTTGAGAATGTCTAATGTGCGATCGGTGCTATAACTATCGATGACAATAATCTCTTTTGCCCATATTAGTTCATGGAGAGTTCGATCGATATTTGGTGCTTCGTTATAAGTGAGGATTAAGGGTGTAATTTTTTCTAGCATCGATCGGGAGATATGGCGGCAAATATGTTAATGTGAGTAGACATGCTTTTTTAGTTGTGTTTAACCCGATCTGATGCCCATTCCAGAATTCAACGAAGTTGGTTATCTACCACCAGGGATTTATGAAGTCTCCTGGATGGAATTAATGGAACGCTTCGCCATCAATATTTAGAGTGGTCAATATCGATTGCCGTTGGCACGCTTTGCAATATAACTACAAAATCAAAATTAGATCGAGGGTTTGCCCCTGAAATAAATGATCTCTGAATTTAGCAACGCCTATAATTAATTCTTTTTAAGCATCCAACCATCGCTCTAAATCGATCGCCCATTTCTTTGGCTCGATCGGGATATGCTAGAGCTTGTTGAATTGAATTCACGATCGATCCAACCTCAAGTGCTGGTTTCCCGATCTACTCCGAAATCATACTTACTCGATCGCTAAAAACTTTGCGATCTACTGATATTTATCTCTGAGAACAGACCATTTAGCAAATGGATAAACTAACATACTTCTCAATAGATGCATGTTGTGAGGTGCGGAGAGTGGGTACTCGATGAGCATCAAAATTTTAAATATAAAAAGCAGAATATTATGGGTATCTGGATAGAAAAATTTGACAGATAAAAGTTTTCCGTATTGCCACATTACCCAATCTTTTTTTATGAGTTTCCATATAGATATGGGCAATACTATACCCAACAATTCATGAGATAGCAATAGTCCAAGCAATAGAAATCGCTGACAGCCGATCGAATTTGCCCGATCGATCGCCTGATTCCATTGTATTGTTGGATACCGGTTCACAATTTCAGCAATATCACAAACTTTAATTAATACACATGTCTGGGCATAAGAGTCTTTAACAATTTGTACTGACAGTACTAGTAATAGATCTTCTATGCTAAAACCTTGCAAGGTGCTGTTAAGTAAATCAACATTTTGACACCGCTCTATGCAATGGTCAAAATCAATACGAAATGGATAATAAGACGGAGCCATACCGTAGTGTAAATCAACTTGTACTCCGGTCTCGGTATGAGTAAGTGTTTCTTCCCATTGATATAAATTACCGAATCGATAAATTGTTGATTTGTAACCTCGATCGTTCAATAATGCTATGGCTTTAGCAGTGTCTTGGACAGCTATAAACAAATCTATATCACTAAATTGACGAAGACAGATATCTCCATATATAGTCGCTGCTAATACAGCTCCTTTGTAGGGAATTACACGAATATTTTCGGTGGCAAAGCATGATAAAAGATCTAGCAGTTTACTAGCTAAAGACATAGAATCTGCAATGTTTACGTAATTTAGCTCGCGTAGTCGAGTTAGCACATCGATCGGAATTAAATCAGCCCCAATTTTCTGTAGATTTCGATAAATCAAAGGGCTAACCTGATGGCAATTAGCCAGCTCAATCAACTCATTCCAGTTGATATTTTGTTGGATTAGTAGTCTGATTTGTTTGGTGATTTCATCGTTAACATCAATGCGGGCACAACATAACAATAAACGCTCTTCGATCGAACAATTTAACATCACACTAGACTGTAGATATGCAGATATCATGTGCTATTTATCGGTAAGGCTCGGCTTGGGTTTCAAACAGATCGGTATAAACCCCACACTGCTTCATTAGAGTATCATGAGTACCCTCTTCAATAATACGTCCTTGATTCATCACATAAATCCGGTCAGCCATTTTTACGGTAGAGAGACGATGGCTAATCAAAATGGCAGTCTGATTAGTGATCAATTGGCGAAATTTTTGAAAAACATCGTACTCTGCTTTCGGGTCCATGGAACTAGTTGGTTCATCTAAGACAATCACTTGGGAGTTGCACAAAAAAGCACGAGCCAAGGCAATTTTTTGCCATTGACCGATACTAAGTTCTTCGCCGTCTTCAAATAAGGTACCCAAAATGGTCTCATAACCTTCGGGTAAGCTACTAACTACTCGATCGGCTCCAGAACGCTTTGCTGCGGCTATCACACTTTCTACAGACTGGGGTAACTCAATATTTCCCAGCCAAATGTTTTCTAGAGCGCTGAGGTTGTATTTGGCATAGTCCTGAAATATGACGCTAATTTGGCGGCGTAAATCTGTGGTACTAAATTCGGTTAAATTAGTATTGTCGATCGATATGCTGCCACTAGTTGGATCGTACAGCCGACAGAGTAGTTTTACTAGAGTTGTTTTACCACAGCCATTCTCACCGACTAAAGCGATAACTTCACCAGGGGCGATGGTTAAGTTGATATTGTGTAGAGATTGACGGGTGCTACTGGCGTATTGAAAAGAAACTCGATCGAAGACAATTCCGCTCTGCATTGGACATGGCAAGAACTGAGGATATTTTGGTTCTGCAACAGTAGATTTTAGATTCAAAAAATCATATAAGTTTGCTAGAAAAAGATTATCTTCATATAATCCAGACAAACTGTTCAAAACGCTTTTTAGTGATGACTGTCCTCGTTCAAAAGCCTGATAATAAAGAAAAAGATCGCCAATTTTGAGAACGCCTTGTAACGTTTGATTTACAATAAAAGCATAAGTTACCAAGATCATTATACTGCTGAGTATCTGAGCACATAATCCGGCGATCGACTGCTGGAAAGCAATGGACACCACTCCTTGCCACAACTCTTTGCGTAACTGTTGAAAGCGTCCCCGAAACAACTGACCCAAGTTAAATAACCGAATTTCCTTAGCAAAAAGAAAGCTTGTCAGCATCCAATTAATGTAATCTGTTTGCCGCTCAATTGCTGTTTTTTGGCGATGCCAATTAAATAGACGATTTGCGTAATTAACTTTGACCAAGACGGATGGGATAGCAGCGGCTAGCAAAATTCCGGCAATGCCCCAGTGCAGGGAAAGCAAAAGTACCACCATTGCACTAAGTGCAATGGTTTGCTGGGCGACTCCTACTAGCCGCTGGAGAACTTGATTGGGTCGATAGGCTGCTTCTTCTTGTGCTCTTTTGAGGGTGTCTAAATGTTGGGGTGATTCGTAATAGCCTAAGTCCATCTCGACCGATTTGGCATGTAGAAGATCGCTCATAGTGTCTTCTACTCGATGAGATTGAGCCGTATTGACCAAATCTGCCAAAAAGTTACAAAAATCCGAAACGATTGTGATTAAGCCTATTAGGGCCAACAAGATCAAGAGTCTCTGTCCTGCTATCTGTGGTTGAGTAGTCAACCCCAACGTCAGAGTATCAATAACTAGTTTGGTTAAATATAGAGATCCCAGGGGCAGTAATCCTTGCACAATCAACAGCACGATCCGAGCAATTGTCCAACGGGGGGAGCAAGTCCAAACCATCATGACAGCAGGCCATAGGTGGAAAGTTTGCTTTAGCTTATGGAGTAATTTGCCCGATCGGTTCATAATGTGCTGACCCTAAAAAAAACTGCCAATTAGATTCTGCACAAAACTTATGGCTTTTTGCTGGTTCGGGAAGAGTTGGGGATATTTACTGTGCAAGGTATTGCTCAAGGTTTCTACCGAGGTTGTACCATCACTGTGGGACAAGACATACAAAGCAGCTTCACCTTTAGGGTTATTTAAGGGCTGATAACCCAATGAAGTTTTTTTGATCGACTCTAACGTTATTGGCATTGAGAAAAAGGTGGAATGCGACTGTTTAGCCCCAGCCGTTTCTACTGTCCAGCTCCAATCTGCATAGGGAGGGCGTTGGAGCGTAAAGGTAACTTGGTCACCCGCTTTTACAGGTAGGGGCGGATCTAATGGAAGAAACGCGGAACCCCAGTGTAGAGGCGGCTCATGGGGGGCTGTCGAGAGCCAATTATCCCCTAGCTGCATTTTAAACCAGCCTGCCCAGCCATGACAGAGGCCAGACTCGGTAATTGTGTATTCAACGCTAACTTGACAGTTGGTATCTGTGGCCTGATGAAAATCTAATGAAAATAACTCGATCGGGTCAGCCAGATATTTTGCTTTATCTAGTGTTTTTCGGTAGTACATTACAGATTGACTAACATAGGATCTAGCCACGCTATGGTCGATGCCTAGGTGCGTCTGAGACCAAACTTCAATATCTTCAGCATATACTTCTGGAGCGCAAACAGGTACGGCCTCCATGATGCCAGCTTGCGGCAGTAAAACACCGCCTGGCTTGAGATAGCGATCGCGCGCATAGAACAGTGATGGCAACAAATCTTCTTCAAGTAAAAAATTGCCAGTAAAAACCGAGGTGATCGCATCGACTTTTTCAGGTAACTCTACGTCTTGGATCTTACCTTTGATACAAGTCACCCGATCGGCAAGGCCATTGCCAGCCGCAATTTCTTTGGCAACTGCAATAATATCTTCGGGTTCCACCAAGTAAACATGCTTAGCTCCCAGCTTGGCAGCCAATAAGCCATGAATTCCCAGGCCAGCACCAACATCTAAAACCACGCTTTCTGGTGTAATGACCTGCGCTAGGGCGTTAGCATAAGCTTCGTTTCGGCGCAGATCTAAGGCCATCGAATGTTGGCCTTGGACATAGTTATAGCTCATGGTTTCTGGCTTTCCTGCAATAATAAGGCATACACTTCTGGCAATCGGTCAAAATCATGGGGATAGACTAACCGCTGCACAGGCAAACGATTTACTATCTGGATATAGGCATCAAAAAGCCGAGGATTGCGGCTGATAAAACGGCTGACATCATAGCCATGAGTTAATAAGTCAAAAACTGCTTGCGCCGGAGGAACTGACTCTATATAAATCTCATCTTTCTCAGCTTCTGTCAATAAATACATTTTCCCTATGGGAATTGGTTTTTCCTGGCAGGTTCCACCAAGATGAAGTTCTGGATGATAGAAGATCTTATAATCTGTTTCTTGAGAGGCATCTAAACCCAAAGATGCTCCTGTTTCAGGATATAGCTTAATCCGGGGGTTTCCCGGCTGCACATACCCTTGTTCATCAATCACCAAAACATCATCAGTTACAAATGCAGCACCACAGCTCGCACAAAATGCGCTGAGGGTCGATTTTCCAGCTCCAGAATATCCAATGAAAGCAACAGCTTCTCCATTAAGAATCACCGCATTGGCATGGATGGCAATCTGCCCCTGCAAGTTAAGACAAATTCCTATTAGCGTGCTAGTAAAACCCAGCAACAACTCACCTGGATCTAGTCCTCGGGCATCTTCTCTGACTAAAACTCTGACATCAGTGCCATCTGGATTCACCCATGAACCCAGTTGATTCGACCAATCAATCCAGTAGCAACTTGCGTCAGCAGTAGCCAACTGTTCATTTTCCTTAGGAAAAGTCTCTGATTCATCTTCATCTGGCAATCTTGCCACATATTCAACAGTAATTTTCTGGATATGAGAAGCTTGATTCAATTCACTATGCAGAATGTCTAAAATATTCATTACCGATCGTGCAAAAGAATTGCTGACAGAAAAAAAACTCAGACTTCAGCCCGAGTCTTGCCAAATTAATTGTGGGAGTAGCTTTAAGGATTCATCATACTTCCAGCCATCATGTCGGCATAACCACCCATCGCCATAGCATTGGTGATGGAGTAAAGAGACCCCAACTTTGTCAATTCTGGACGCATATATTTTTTGCTCATTTGAATTACCAATTTTGTTTAACTGTTTCGATAACCATACTTTAAGAATCTTCGTTTGTCAAGTATGTGAAATTGCAGCAATTCCAAATTCAGAACGAATTCACTCCCTTTCAGCCGATCGTGTCTCCTCAATAGAGCTCGATCTTAACGAGAAATCAAGAGTTTCAACCCCTGGGAATTTTGAATTGCTAGTGAAATTGTGCCCTAGAAGACAATTAAGTTGAAGAATAGTAATGTTACGATCGAAAAGTCCTGCAATCCAAAATCATATAGCATTTTTCTCTTCAGGATTGAGTATGCTAGGTGCAGACACATCGAGCGAACTTAAACGGCTTTACTGCTTCTGATAGATCTCAAAATATTCTTACTGAACATTTGCATACTTTAGCCGGAAGAGCCTAGCATTTTACTATGGTGCAGTAATTTGAGTAATATTATGGTACCAACTAACGTAACTAAATAGCTCATATATATAATTAGCTTCTCCATTGCGGAAAGGATGTCCGCTACAATAGCCTTCAGCATACCCCGCACGGTATTTCAGTAAATTTTTCTCGACTTGTGCAATGTCAATAATATCTGCCAGAAAAGTTATAGTTCTTAACTTTTCTAATAATTCTAAAACTTGAGCACCTTTGGCGATACCGGCGTATTTCATGGGGTCAAAATAATTATCTTTTGGTCGCCAAAGAATTTCTGATGGTAAGTGGTTTTGAGCAACTTGACGCAAAAATATTTTGCCGTGATTTGGATCGAACTGCAGTTCGGGTGGCAACCTCAGCACAAATTCAATCAGCCGCCGATCTTGTAGTGGCGATGTTACCTGTAAACGGTGGAAGGCATTCATTAGTGTATACACGCTATTGCTGGCAGCCGAGAAACCCGAGGCCATCGCCCAGCTAATATTTTGCTGCAACCCGCCTCCAAGCATCGATTTATAGCTGCGATCGATTGCCATTTGGGTCTGAGCTGATTGAGCATAGTGGGGCATAATCCAGGGTGGCAAACTCTTAGTTGGTCTGAGGGTAAACCATTTGCGGAGCCAATATGTCGAAAGACGGGGCAAAACGAATTCCCACCACAGGAATGATGGCCAGCGGTCTTCATTGTTAATGTACTGCTGTACTTTCCCCCACCGCCCTGCTCGAACTAGATCGGAGAAATCTACTGCACAGATTTCATCTCCCCATTCTCCATCAAAGACTGTACCAAATCCTTGCTGCCGAATTTGCTGCATTAAATGTAGATTCATCGGCAAAGTACAAGTAATCAGCGGGTCATCTGGAACTGGTAATTGCTCCCAAGATTCGCTGAGAGACCAGGCACGATCGGAATTGACCGGGTGCCATTTTGTTTGTGGATATTTATGTAAAAATTTCTCGATTGGTTCGCGTTCATCAAACTCTGGGTAGATGGATGTCACTGTCGAAAAGGCATCGATCTCAGGTAAATGATGGAGCAAAGAAGCGGTAACTATCGTAGAATCTAACCCGCCACTGAGGGTGGTACAGGGTCTGTGCACTGTCCTGAGGCGATCTTTTGCCGATTTGTTCAACAAGTCCCAAAATTCGTCGTAATAAGACTGTGGCGATCTCGTTGTATCGTAACGATCGGCTGAGATGAGCTGAGTGATTTGCTGCTCTTTAAACCGATCGCCTTGCAAGATCAGAGCATGACCGGGCTGCAATCGCCGAATGGCTTGGAAAGGCGTGCTGCCAGATTCCTGACATCCTAAACTACAGAGTGTATTTGCTAAATATAGCGGATCTAACTCTGAGCTAACTTGCGGATGCAGTAACAATGTTAATACTCGTGATGAGATCAACAGTGTTTGTCCATCCCAAGCATAAGCGATGGTGCGATTACCCACAGGATCGCAGCCTACAAGCAATAGGTCATTAGTGCCATCCCAGAGAATAAAAGCAAATTCACCGACTAAACGATCGATGCAGTCAATACCCCAACGGTGATAACTTTCAATTAGTAGCTGCCCATCAGTCACCGATCGAGAATGACTACCTAATAAAGAATCTCGGTCGTCCAAACGACCTTCCCATACAACAACGCAACCTTGATGTTCGATCGCTGGTGGTTCTGAGATTGATTCGGGGGTGTCGAAAAATTGGGTGCGCCCCAAACTCAGTTGACCATTTAATCCATGCCAATCCCCCATACCATCCGGACCCAATACCTGCAAATCTTGCAGCATTCGTTCCCAGGGCGTGGTTTTTTGGCTGTTCCAAACACCTAAAATACCGCTCATTTAGATTTCACTTGTAATACTATCAGATACATCAAGCTTACGAACCACAAGGACTATGGAGTTCATCATTATGTAGGGTCTTGGTGGGGAGGAAATGTTCAGCTGCATAGACCCCAGAAGTTTGATGGCAAGTTAACTGCATACTAGCTAAGTCAGCGGTTGTTTCCACTACCATTAGTGCAACTGGTCGATCGCCTAAAAATTCGGCAATTGTTGGAAACAGTTCCCAAGTAGCTTTATACATAGTCCCTTGTGGTGGAATTGTACCCTCGTAGACTAGAAAATCACCATTTCCGTTTTCGAGTCGGAGGCGATAAGCGGCAGTCGAATCGTAGTCATAATCAATACCACAGTTAGTAAGGCTAATATAAGAGATAAAAGGTGATTGCCACCATACTCGATAGTAAGCTACATATTTAAGAACAGGACCAACTCGTACTCGTTCTTGCCAGTTCCAAGTATCGCTCCAAGCCATTACTCTTGCAGTACTATTCGGTGTGCGGTATTCCATCAAAGCTTGCAGCCTGCTGGGATATTCTGGATGTTTATCATGAGAAAACCGTAATGCTAGATGTCCAACAAAATGCGCTGTATTATCTGGCAACAAATCAACGATTTCAACTTGACACAACTCGTTCCTGCGAGCGAGTTGCCACCTTTGCTGTGATGCAACAAGAGTGCCATTGGTATCATACAAATTGGCATCAACCCAAAAATCTTGCTCTAGAGTTGAATGAGTATTTAGCAAATTAACCACAGTTGTAAGTTCCTCCTGATGTACCACCAACATCGGATTTACTTCACCTTGCCCCATGAATTTGTAAGAAATTGCTGGTAAATTTTTCCAGGAATACCGATCGCCTGCATGATAAGCTGCCAAATAATTTGTCTCAGTCACGACATAAGGTCTGATAAATACATTAAAACTAATAAATGTTCCCCTAACAGTAATAGGCTTACTTTGAGAAAAGTCTAAGATATTAGGAAATAGCACTGCTAACTGCAACCGGTGTAAAGAAAATGGCGAGATTTCTGGAGAAAAAACTGCCGAGCAAGTCTCACCTAGATAATTTTTAATTTCCAGACTGATACTATTCTCCGGCTGCCGATCGGCTCCATTGAGCACCACCAAAAAATTCTGAGCTGTGACTGTTTCCTGAACGACAATTTCTGTCCAATTCACTGGCTGTTGGTTTGGTCGGATGATCTGGTCGTTGTGCAAACTAACTAACTCTCCAGCCTCAGAATACCAATCAATGATGCTATAGAGTGCCGGTAACTCGATCGGTTCTTCAGCCTCAGTGGTAACAGTAAGTGTCAAAACTCCTTCTGTTAAGCTTAATCCTTGGGCTGCATGGCAATAAAAAGACAGTCATGAGCGGCCAGTAGCTGTTGCCAAGTCGTTTGCAATTTACCGCTCACATCAAACAAGTTGAAAGTAAAAAGAAAATGCTCTGCCTGGTTAGTTATTGATAAAGGGTACCCCCAAAGTGTAATCATAGTATGAATTTGAGGACTCTCCTGCCACCAGAAAAGTTGACCATACTGAGATTGAGTTATCATTTAAAAACTCCTTTAAGTTTTAGATATCAATTTTGACGAGCAATCCGCTATTCAGCAAGTCTTGGAGTAAAGTTTGCAGATCGTTAAGTACTTGCGACCTCTCAACTTCATACTCACTGAGAATTGAATCTACTACCGACAGCAGCGGCTGTTTATTCTGCACTGCTTCCCACAACAAAATGCCGGTAGTATTCAAGCCGTAATATGTACCAGAGGGGACGTGGAGAAGCACTGCTTCATCTTCCACTGCCCGAAATAAAACATCAGATGCGGCTTGAAAGGAATAGTGGAGCAAAGAATATTCTTCTGTTTGCGATTCAGTAAAAGACATTAGTTAACCTCGATATAAAAGTGTGTAAAATCAGATCGGATGCAAGGCACCATATTTTTCCAGATCGGAAAGGTTCCCAATCACAACCTTTCCTTGATACTCAACCCAAGCATGAGCTTGAAGCTCTTCTATCGGACTTTTAATTACACCAATTTGCAATTTAGGGTCGTAACCTTGACGTTGCATCAAGGCATGCACTGTCAAGGATCTAGCTAGGCACTTCGCCCCGCCAGGGCTGAATTGGGTACTAACTTCTACTCCCCAGACAATCTTGTCGATCGATATTGCAGGGTGAGCAGATAGATCTGAGCGAGATTTTCCAATTTTGCCCAGCAACTTCTGTAGTAATGGAAATTTCAAAAATAAAAATCCAAACCGAATAGAGTTGAGCAGGAAAAAAGTTTTAACCAGTAAGTAGCGAGTATTATAATCGAGCTGCCAAAACTTTTGTATTCTTTTCATTATTTAATGTCAAAAAGGGGAACTGATTCCGCCAGGTGGGAAAGCTACAAGCATTGTCTATAGCGGATCGGATTGCATATCGCATAGTTAGTAATTGTGACCAAGTCTGATGGGGGATAAGGTAGGGCAAAAGCATTACAGAGCAAAGTACACAGTAAAATGAGTACAGAAAAGAAGGTCCAACGTCTGCGGTTTAGACAGCAATCGTGGTTTTAGAGCGGTTGAATACCCTCCCGCTAGTCAATCTTACGACTATTTGTGGTTTATGTTCTACGCATAAAGTACTATTTTTGAGGACACTCTGCTGTAACTACTTAGGTTGGGGAATCGGAGATTGAGGATGACCAGAAAAAAGTGAGATCAAAGCATCCAAGACATTAAAGCCCTGCTATATATGCCAACCATTTTGGTAGCAATGCTTGCCCATGTGTAGTTTTCTAGCACAAAATGTCGGGCACGATCGCCCATTGCCTTAGCTACATCGGGATATGCTAGAGCTTGTTCGATCGATCTCGCGATCGCACTCACATCAAGTTCTGGCACATATCCCAGTTTCTCTTGATTAACCAACTCAGCTAAAGCGACACCAGGAGTAACCAGAGCAGGGATTCCAGCGGCTAAAGCTTCGAGAACGGATACACCAAAGTTTTCAGAGTAGGAGGTGAGGGCAAATAAGTCTGAACCTTGGAGTAATAGATCTTTTAGCTCTCCTGTCACCATCCCTAGACAATGAGTGCGATCTTGAATGTTGTTTGCGGCAAGTAAAGATTTCAGTTCGGCTTCGTAGTCTGGATCTCCAGCTCCTGCTAATACAAAGGTAAAACGTCGATCGATTAACTGTGCCAGAGCGGGAATTAGGTAATTTAGACCTTTTTTGGGATGGAGACGGGATAGAAATAAAATAATCGGTTCATCGGCGGGAAGATTAAGATGTTGGCGCAAGCGTTGACGAGCATTGGGGATAATTGGTGCGATCGACAAACCATGCGGCAGAATAAAGCTAGGCGCGATTAGATTTAAGGTTGCGGCTTCTTGCTGTTCTTGGGTGGAAGTGAAATGGAGAGATTGACAGCCATTGAGATTGGCGCGTTCGATTAGTTTGAGATAGATTTGCTTTTTGCTCGCGCTTTGTGCCAAAGACCATTCACAGAGTTGACCTAGAGGTCGAATAATATAGGGTACATGATGGTGACGAGCGATCGCCATTGCGACGGTGGAGGGGTAGGAAAAAATGGCGTGAACATGGAGCAAATCGTAATTTTGAATATTCTGCCACAGCCAAGTAGTTAGGTCGCTGGAGAAGGCAAATTCACGGACTGAGTGAATATTTGGTGAAAAGCGGGGAAAAAACCAAACGGGTACTCCTTTGTACTCACTGCGCTGTCCGAGGGGGACATTGAGGAGATCGGAGCCATTATCGTTAGTTGTCGCAATTTCGACCTCAATGCCAGTCCGATTGAGAGCATTGACCATTTCTAAAACTGCCTGACTGGGGCCACCACGGGCGATCGCGACTGAGGGAATGACATGGAGAACCTTCATCTAGAAATCCTCTCCCACCAGTGCTGGAGCATAGCCAAACTCCACCGTCGCGACCAAGGTTCGAGGGAAATGTGCGGGGGAATATTGATGTTTTGAAAATCATTACCAAATTCACTAGACATCCATCGATCGAATGGAAACACAAAACCTTGCTTGGGACGATTCACCACCCAATCGGGTAATTCGGGGACGGCTTGAATTAAGATCTGTTTGCCAGCAGCTAGGCGAATCTGGCTAGGGATGGGCGCAACAGTTTCTAGCAGAACGCGATCGACCAGCGGTGTACGGAGTTCCAATCCCCATTTCATACTCATCACATCAGTATCCCTGAGCAGTTTATTTCGCATATAACAATTTCTAAATAACCTGACTGCCTGACACATCTTCAATTGAGGGGCAAGAGTCAGATTTTACAAGTGATAGTAACGATTCGCTCGAACCAGATTGAATCGTAGAAATCTAGTTGAGCCTTCTTCGAGGCAAAACAAGGCTCTGGATCTTTGTAGAACAGAGGAATAGGAACAAGTAATACTCGCCCTTTATTAATCACACCCCGAAGGTAACGTAAACCAATTTTAAGATAGCTTAAACCTCGTCGCCAGTGAGGGTCAACAGTCGTGCGTAATCCAGAGATCTGAACAGTCATACCAGTTGTTGTGGCATAGAGAAGGGCAACAGCAGCAATCAGATACAAGCGTTTGAGGGCATCAGTGTGGCGAAGGCGAGAATCTTCTAATTCAAAAGCACCTGACTTACTGTCTAAGAATAATTCCTCGACGCAAAAGCGTGAACTATAATTCCACAAAGTTTGCAAACTTGGCTCTTCGTCAGTAATCACCGCCCAAGAGTCTTTGGCTCCTTTAACTGTTGCTAATACTAAGTTGGCACGATGGAGTCCATCTGCCCACAAACCGACATTTTTTAAAAGTTTAGCCTGATTCATCGCTGGATAAAGCTTTCCTACCTCGATGGGGTGACGGTTAACACCATGCACCAGGACATCACATTTGAGCCGGAGTGCATAATGCCAATCTGTTAATTTCAGCCATGCCATCAAATCATGGCAGGCAAATGCTCTATCGGCTAAGAGGATCACATCATACCCACGCAACAACCATCTAGCCTTGCGGAGCAGTCTTTGGTAATCAGAGAAGGCAACGGTGGCACTTTCATGTTCCAGGACATCCCATAACAACGGGATGGCTCTTCCACAACAAACCACCGATAAATGAATCATGCAGTACTTATCCCATAACACTGTTGTATCAATGGCTAAAGACAATCGCTGGTTTTTCCATTGACTCAATGCTGCCATTACTAGCGGAAGGTAAATGTGCTCGACATTAATCTTCTTGTTAGTCAAAAATCGCCGCCATCGTCTCTCAAAACTTTGTGCTTGGGTTGCGTGACTAGTGACATATGGTTCCCATGCTGGCAAACTGAAGCTCTCCACTTCCAATTAAAGCACTCACCATCCAGCCTAATGTCTTTAAATGTCTCCAGTCTTTGGCTCGACTGTATTGACGAAAAAATTCTAATAGTTGAAGATACAGGGGAGTAGAAGCATTCATGCGAATTTAAGCTATTTGTTCGTAACTTTAGCTTCTCATGTTTTTCTACTCTTTTCTTCTCTCTGTCTGCTTTTGAGGTATTTGTGTCAGGCAGTCAGGCGATGCACATATCCGCACTCTTGCGCCGACACTTGAAGGTCGCACTCACAAACAACAAAATCCCTATCCCCTTGCATCGCTGGAGTGGTAACATTCGATCGATAAATCGATCGTTTTCAACATAAGTGGATCATGTTAATTATTAATTATTAATTATGAAAGAGTATTGCTAGTAATGGGATAAAGCCAGCTAGTAACCATAGCCAGTGATGTAAATTCGATGGTGATTGTTGCCCTGAAATTATCGGATCGATCGTCGGTTGAGCGATCGCCAACAGTGCATCAATCCGCTGATTGAGCCGATCGACTGGTGCGACTTGACTAAACGCTGTACAAAAGTTTTCCGTAAAAATCGAGGTGTTTTGAACAACCAACAATAAAGCTTCAGCAACTAAAAGTGGATCTGTCTGGCGAGATGCCCAGCGATCTGCTCGTAGCTCTCGCAACACTAATAATTCTTGCCACATTGCTTCTGTCTGGGGTAGCCAAGTGGTAATCTGGCGAATCCATCCCAACCAGAAAAAACAGTAGGTATCGCGATACCGATAGTGTGCTTGTTCGTGGGCAAGCACCGCTCCTAGATGTTCAGTTCCGAGCTGATCGAGTAAACCCTGAGTAACAACTAATTCAGGCTGCCAGAAGCCGATTTGAGCAATGTAGGGAGTCGGCAAATCGAGAATTCTGGTTTTTTTACCACCGAGTTGAGTTGTCGGATAAGTGCGAACTTGTCGGAGTAGCCGCCAGCCAGAACTGGTGAGTTTCAGTAAATAAAGTCCCGCAAATCCCAAAAATCCGATCGCTACTGTATGACTAAACCAGTCATTGCCAACCCAGACCATTCTCCCATGTGGCCCCATCCAAACGATCGAAATCGCCGTAGTAAATAGCAATAGTGGCGACAATAAAAAGATCGAAAGTGTCCGCTCCCACCGCTGGCTCCAACTCGCTCGATGACTAACCATCCAATTGTAACGTAGCCCCCAAGCTAGGGCGAAAATAGCCAGCAATACAATCAAGTGCATTACTTTTCCTCCTGTGCCTTGCGAATTGCTTGTAGCCGCTGGGAGATCGCCGCGATCTGTTCAATACTAGCTCGATCCAAACTATCGGCAAAAGCAGCCACTACATCGGGGTTGCCCACTGCCAAAAACTGTTGCAACTGCTCATAGGCTTGGATCGCCTGTGCTTCGGCGGCGGAGAGTAATGGATACCAAATAAAGCTGCGCTCCTGCTTATCGCACCTCAACCAGCCTTTTTGAGTCAGGCGATTGAGTACTGTTGTGACTGAAGTATAGGCCAATTCTCG
>JANMEL010000051.1:0-5793 GCA_031376885.1 Chamaesiphon sp. OTE_70b_metabat_96
TAAATCTGTCACCTTAAAATAGTCGCGACGACAGAAACCCGACTTTTTCAAAAAGTCGGGTTTCTTGAATCCTAGCAGCTCAATTAGTAACTCCTCACATTATTATTTTTAGCGAACTAACATCATGACTCAACAACCAGAATCGGATCGGGTAATTATTTTTGATACTACCTTACGCGATGGGGAACAATCTCCAGGTGCGACTTTAAATGCTGAGGAGAAGCTAACAATTGCGCGTCAATTAGCTAGGTTGGGTGTAGATGTCATCGAAGCTGGTTTTCCCTACTCTAGTCGGGGTGATTTTGAGGCGGTTCAACAGATCGCCGATCTAGTTGGTACGCCATCTCGCAGAGTGGTATCAAAAATAATTACTCGATCGGATTCCGGTTGTTGAGTCATGGTGTTATTTACCTAAAAATAATAATGCTAGGAGTTATTAGTGGGTTCTAGAAACCCGACTTCTTAGAAAAGTCGGGTTTCTGCTTTAAGGTGACAGATTTACTAAAGATGGTCTTTCTGTCACCTAGATAAGCACTAGCAACCCGAATAAAGTTGGCGGCATTATTACTTTTAGCTGTTGTTCTAACACTTGAATTATTTCTCCTAGAGAGAATCAACTTTTTCGATTCGATCGCGAATATCGTTGAGGTCAATATAGCGATCAGTGACATTTCTTAGCTCTCTGGCGATCATTCCTTCTGTCGATATGACGGTGATATGCGTATTCTTTGATCGCAATAGCTCGATCGCCCGCTCAAAGTCACCATCACCACTAAATAGTACAACGCGATTGTACTGATCTACAGTATTAAACATATCGACCACGATTTCAATATCCAAATTCGCTTTTTGGGAATAGCGACCCGAAGTATCATCATAATACTCCTTGAGGATCTTGGTGCGGACGGTATAGCCCAAACTAATCAGTGCATCGCGAAAGCCCCGTTGATCTTGGGAGTCTTTCAACCCAGTATACCAAAAGGCGTTGATGAGCATCAACTGTGGTTCCTTCGTAAAATACTCTAGCACGCGCCGAGGATCGAAAAACCACCCATTTTTTTGTTGGGCATAAAACATATTATTGCCGTCTACAAAGATTGATAGACGGTTGGCGGCAGAGAACATTATAAATAGTACCTGGTTATTTGTAATAGTTAACGTAAATGGGTTGCCAAACTTTAACCCGAGCACCAGTCCCCAAAAATAGCTGGGATCTGACGCTCTGGAGTCCATATTCCATCACAGCTACGGGTGAGCGAGATCGGGAACTAAGTTGGCGGAAGTTAATAAAAGATATAGAATTTAAGCTAAAACGGCAAATATAACGGCGAGACTGCTAGGGAGCAGTTAGCAAGCATCAAAGAGGATGAAGTCTAGCTCCACCTAAAGTTATGGAGCAGGTACTCGATCGTTAACATATTAATTTAGGAGAATAATGTATATATGCCTCCCATTTTACCAAACTTAGGGTATTTGAGCTAATCTTTAATCTAGTACCAAAATTGCTCAGTAAATTCACTTATTTTTGAGGCTGGATGTCTAAAACATCACTACTAGTCTCTGGCATAAATCTAGTATGTCCCAATTTGTGCTTAATTGAGAATCGAATGCTCCGATCTGGGCATAATCCCAAGAGTACTCGATCGATATTAGCTCATGATAAATGCCCACAGCTTCCCAGCACCGCCACCACCACCAAGTCGAACTCCATCCCAGTTACCGCCCAATTTACAAAGTCATACACCCAAGGTCATTCATATTTTACCACCTGGACAACCGACGATCGGGTCTTTAGTTCAGGAAGCCTTTGATGGAGGTTATTCGGATCTCCATGTGGGTGTTGGCGAGATTCCCAGATTTCGCAATCGGGGTGAAATCATTACCACCGATTATCCCCGCACGGATCTTCCCACCTTTATGGCGTGGATGAGCGAAATTTTGACTGAAGAAGAGATTAAAAGTTTCCAAACCAATCTCGATTTTGATGGTGCGACTCAGTATGAATTTGCACGGGTGCGGATCAATTTATTTGATTCTCTCTATGGTTATGCAATGGTGATGCGGTTGATTCCGATGCAGATTGCTACGCTCCAAGAATTACGCCTACCTGCGGTGTTTAGTGATGTCTGTCATCATCATAAGGGATTAATCCTCGTAACTGGGCCGACGGGTTCGGGTAAATCGACGACGATGGCGGCGATGGTTGATTATATGAATAAGGAGATGCCTCGTCATATTATCACCATTGAAGATCCGATCGAATTCATCCACAAAAGCCAACGTTCGCTAATTAAGCATCGAGAAATTGGCGCGAATACTCGTCAATTTGATACTGCACTTAAAGCAGCCCTGCGTGAAGATCCCGACGTAATCTTAGTTGGAGAAATGCGCGATCGCGAAACAGTAAATACCGCTCTCAAAGCCTCCCAAACTGGTCACTTAGTCATCGGCACACTCCATACCAATAGTGCCATCAAAACCATCGAACGGATTCTCAATCTCTACAAGCCAGAAGAACAAAACGTGATGCGGACATCTCTAGCCGAATCATTAGTCGCGATCATTTCCCAAGGTTTATGTCGAACAACTGACGGAAAACGCGCTGCCTATCACGATATCCTCGTCAATACTGAAACCATCAAAGACTATATTCGCGATGGTAAATATGATGATATTCTACCGCTGATGGCAGATGGTGAATTTGATGGCATGGTAACGATGAATATCTCTCTATTTGCCCTATACCAAGAAGGGCGCATCACCGAAGAAACCGCCCTCGAACTCTCACCCACACCAAATGAAATGGCGATGATGCTCAGGGGTAAGATCTAAATTAATTGATAATTGATAATTGATAATTGGGCAATCGGGATTCGGCGTTGCTGAATGTGGGTATGAAATTAGTAATGCCCACCCTACTTGCATCTCAATAGTGAAAAGTGGGATAATAGGAACCAGATTCGATCGCCGAAAAATGACTGCCCAACCATCTGCATATCAAAGAATTTATGATGTCGTCAATAAGATTCCGATCGGGAAGGTTGCTACCTATGGGCAAGTTGCCGAGTTAGCTGGTTTTTATGGTAAGGCTAGATTGGTTGGTTATGCTCTATTTCAAGTAGAACCAGAATCAGATATTCCGTGGCAAAGAGTCGTAAATATTAAAGGTGAAATATCTCATTCGATCGCTAGGTGTGGTGGCGATTATCTCCAATATAATTTATTAGTAAATGAGGGCATCGAGTTTGTCGAAAATACAAATCGAATCGACATGAAAAAGTATCGCTGGCAAGCACCTCCAGATTTAATGGATGAGTAAACCATTAGATAATAACAGTATCTCAATATCTATATTTTACTAATTTTGAGCGCAACATATTCACCTTTGAACTTTCCGGCGATCGATCCTTGAGAATGAATTTCAGCCTCCAGTGCAATTCGAGCCTTGCCGCGTTTAGAAAATATTTTAATAAATCGTTGCCAATTTTCTAGGGGTGGATTCAAGCAATGGGCAGAGAAATCCGATCCAATTGGCTGGAGATAATCGATACTGCTGCTTTGAATGACAATTTGACAAGGAATTGATAACAACTGAAGCCGAACATGAATTAAAGTCCAAGCTGATAGAATTGCCACCGCAGATATACTCCCACCAAAAGCAGTGCTACGATGATTGATATTAGGCTGTAATGGAGCGGAGAGGATCGCACCACGATCGTCAATCGAACTAACTGAAATAGCCATCGCCTGAGACAGTGGTATATGTTCGTGGAGATACTGTTCCACCGCCATTAAATTTAGATCCATGTTGTTATATTTTGTGGTCAATGCTAGTGTATGACAAGTAAATTATAAGTTACTAAGTAAATCGATCGAACGTCGATCGCCATTAATTTCGGCTAAATCTAGTGCAGTCAAACCGCCGTTATTTTTGGAATATCGATCGACTCCAGCCTCAAGTAATAACTCCACAACTCGATCGTGTCGGCGATGAGTTGCCCACATCAAAGCCGTCGCGCCAGTGTTGTCTGTGACATTGAGATTTGCCTTAGCCGCAATGAGCGATCGCACTAATTCTACTTCACCATTCATCGCCGCGATCGCGATCGGTGTTTGTCCATCTTTCAATACCGCAGTACTAATACTATCCGGTGCTACCCCACGCCCTAATAACAATCCCGCAATTGCTGCAAACCCATTCACAATTGCCAATCCAAACGCCGTCACCCCCTGTTGATGAGCGGACAAATCCGGCACACTTGCCAAGATTGCAGCTACGGCGGCTGTATGCCCGTGGATGGTAGCTAAAACCAGTGGAGTGTCCCCAGCAACGGTAATGAGATCCGTCTTGCCTCCATGACTCAGGAGCAGCCCAATTAGAAGATCATTGCCTTCGATCGCTGCCAAATGCAAAGCAGTTTCTCCTTCCTGAGAATGCAAATTGGGATCGACTCCAGCATTCAAAAGGATCGTAACAATATCAATATTATCACCCGCACTAGCCGCAATTAGTGCCGTCCAACCATCAGGGTTTTGATAATTGAGATCCACACCAGCAGCTAATAAAGGTTGAATCAACTTGGTATATCCTCTCTCTGCGGCAATAATTAACAAGCTATCTTCCGCCCCATCTAAATGGTGGGGATTCGCTCCAGCAGCGAGTAATTGGGTGACAATTTCGGCGTGGTTTTTGCTGACGGCGATATTAAGTGCTGTATCCTTGTCTCGATCGATCGTCAAAACATCCGCACCAGCAGCAATTAATAACTCGACAATTTCCCCCGCATTAGCTAAAGTTGCCGCCATCAAAGCTGTACTACCATCCTCATTAGTCGCATCCAAATCTACGCCAACAGAGATCAGTTGCTTGACAACTGCGACTCGATTGGCACTAGCGGCAAACATCAGCGCAGTAGTACCAAATTCACCACGATGGAGATGTGGATTCGCACCATTGAGTAATAGCAAATCGACAATTTTGGTAATCCCCAATTGAGCCGCAAACATCAGCGCGGTGGTACCTCGATCGTCGATACTATTGACATCAGCACCTTTGCCGATCGCATTGGCAACTTGACGATCGTTACCTCGCCGAGCCGACTGAATGAGCTGTAGATTGAGTTGTGTAGAATTCATGCGGATTTGGGATTTTGGATGATTTGTTTGGATCGGCAAAGCTAACCTCAGCGAATTAGCTTTGCCGATCGCTCAATTCTCGCTCAAAGCGGCTACCATCAGGAATTTTATGCTAACTTTTATAAATATTCTTGAATTTTTCCGATCCTATGGACTCCATTCCCACCGATATCAAACCCTATCTAAATTTTATTCATCCCCCGCTAATGTGGATTCTCCTCGCCACCACTCTATATGCAGGGTATCTAGGCTTCCAAATTCGCAAAACTCGCTCCGCGACTGGCGACGAAAAGAAAGAACTAATTAAAGGCAAATTCGCCATCCGCCATCACCAAATCGCTTCGATCGTCCTCGCGGTAATGGTGTTGGGATCGATCGGCGGCATCACAGCTACCTATATCAACAATGGTAAACTATTTGTCGGCCCACATCTACTCGCTGGTTTGGGCATGACTGGTTTGATCGCTGTCTCTGCTTCCCTCTCTCCCTACATGCAAAAAGGCGCGGATTGGGCAAGATACAGTCATATTACCATCAATCTAGTTCTCGTCGGCTTATTCGGCTGGCAAGCCCTCTCTGGTGTCGAAATTCTTCAGGGTATTATTAGCAAAATGTAATTCTGGGGTCAGGGGTCAGGGGTCAGGGGTCAGGGGTCAG
>JANMEL010000052.1:0-11342 GCA_031376885.1 Chamaesiphon sp. OTE_70b_metabat_96
CTGACCCCTGACCCCTGAATGATTAATCTTCTCGAAAACCCCTTCCGCCTCGGACTTCGCCAAGAGAGAGTCCCCGAACCCCAAATCCTGACTATCTTTGGCGCATCCGGCGATCTCACCTACCGGAAACTGATCCCAGCATTGTATCAAATGCGACTCGATCGCAGACTGCCCCCAGAAATCACCATCGTCGGTGTAGCGCGTCGCGACTGGAGCCATGAATACTTCCGCGAGCAATCCAGAAAAGGCATCGAAGAATTTGGCAACGGCATTCAAGACGAAGCAACCTGGAATGAATTCGCCAAAGGAATCTACTACTGCTCCGGCGACATCGACAAACCCGAAAGCTATCAAAAACTCAACGCCTTCCTCGGCGAAATCGAGATCGAGCGGCGAACCATGGGCAATCGAGTCTACTACCTCTCCGTCTCCCCCAGCTTCTTTCCCGAAGCCATCAAACAGCTAGGCACAGTAGGGATGTTAAACGATCCCAAAAAACATCGCCTCGTGATCGAAAAACCCTTCGGGCGCGATCTCAGTTCCGCCAAAGTTTTAAATCGCGTCGTCAGACAGTATTGTCAAGAACGCCAAGTTTACCGGATCGACCACTATTTGGGCAAAGAGACCGTCCAAAACCTGTTGGTCTTACGATTTGCCAATGCCATCTTTGAACCCCTCTGGAATCGCAATTACATCGACCATGTTCAAATCACCGTCGCCGAAACCGTCGGCGTGGAAGATCGGGCAGGTTATTATGAATCCGCCGGAGCATTGCGCGACATGCTCCAAAACCATCTGATGCAGGTATTTTGCCTCACCGCAATGGAACCACCAAACTACCTCGATGCAGACTCAATTCGCACCGAAAAAGTCAAAATCCTCGAAGCTACCCGCCTTGCTGATGTCCACAACCTCAGTCGCTCCGCCATTCGGGGGCAATATAGCTCTGGTTGGATGAAAGGCGATCCCATTCCTGGCTACCGCGATGAACCAGGTGTAGCCCCTGGCTCCGTTAACGCTAGTTTCGTCGCCATGAAATTTATGGTAGATAACTGGCGATGGAAAGACGTACCTTTCTATCTCCGCACAGGCAAACGACTACCAAAAAAAGTTTCCGAAATCGCCGTGCAATTCAAAGATGTCCCCTTATCGATCTTCCAATCTGCCTCTCGTCAAGCCAATCCCAACGTGCTGACAATGCAGATTTATCCCAACGAGGGGATCTCCCTCCAATTTGAAGCCAAAATGCCTGGAACAGAACTCCGTACTCGTACGGTAGATATGGACTTCAACTATCAATCAGCCTTCGGGGTCAAATCCTCCGATGCTTACGACAGGTTACTCATCGACTGTATGTTGGGCGATCAAACTCTGTTCACCCGCTCCGACGAAGTAGAAGAAGCATGGCGCATCGTTACCCCCGCCCTCTCCGCTTGGGAAGCCGATCTCGATCCCAATTCTATTTCTCTTTACGAAGCAGGCACTTGGGGGCCATTAGCCGCCGAGGATCTGATCAATGACGATGGCAGAAGATGGCATAGATTCTAAGTTAGGGGATAGGGGATAGGGATTAGGGGATAGGGATAAGGGATGAGGGATGAGGGATGAGCAAGCCGTCAGTTAGGCGTTAGTGAAACAAAATTCCCCCAGTCCCCCCAGTCCCCCAGTCCCCCAGCCCCCCTACCCCCTACCCCTACCCCCTATCCCCTATCCCCTATCCCCTATCCCCTCCTCCATGAGTACCCAATCCCCCCCAGTAGTCTCCCTCCGCGCGCCCAAAGATGTATCGGTATCAGAAATCGAAACCGAGCTAAGTCAAATTTGGACAGCTTATCAGCCAGAAAATCAGCAGCAAAATGAGATCGCGGCAACTCAGCCGAACACATTTACGTTGATCGTTTATGAGCCAGAACCCACCCAGCATATGTTAGCAGTGTTGGGTTTTTATGATGGGCCGATCGATGGAATTTTTGGCCCTGCTCAAGTCAAAGCGATTCAAGCTGCCCAGGAAAAGTATCATCTACCTGTGACTGGTAAACTTGATTCCAAGACTATGGACAAGATCCAATCTACTTATCACGATCGCATTAGTGCTACCCACGATGTTCATGCTCTCGCTGTCGAAAAAGATGTCGATAATCGCGGCTATGTAGTCACGGATGCGATCGCCAATACGAATCCGCGTCGAATTGTGACAGTTTGTCCGATGGCGAGTGGAGATAGTAGTGTCGGCGCACAGGTGTCTGTATATGGCCCCATGAAGAAGGAATATCTTCATACCCTCGTGTGCAGCGAATACGTCACTTTACGGGGCACTCCAGACGCACTAGAGCGCAATGGTGAGAGGATCGCGAACTTAGCTGTGGCAGGTTTACCCAGATTTTTGTGGTGGAAAGATACCCCCACCCCAACAAATCCTCTATTTCAACAACTAGCTCATCAAGCTCATTCGGTGATTTTTGACTCTGCCGACTTTATCACCTCGGAAGTCGATTTGTTACAAATTTCGACTATTCTCACCCAAGGCATCCCCGTTATCGATCTCAATTGGCGACGGATTGCCAGTTGGCAAGAATTGACGGCTGAAGCTTTCGATCCTCCAACTAGACGGAAGGATATCACGGAAATCGATCGAGTTGATGTCAATTATGAGCGCGGTAATCCCGCTCAAGCTTTGATGTACCTCGGCTGGTTTGCTAGTCGGCTCCAGTGGCAACCGATCGAATATACTCATACTGGTGGTGATTACGATCTTCGCGAGATTGTTTTTGTCGCTCCTGATGGTCGTAAAATTCAGGCGGAATTAGCAGGTATGCCGACTGGAAATATGGGCGATATTCCAGGGGATTTGATGGGGATTCGGCTCAATTCTAGCAATCCTAAAGCTGACTGCATTACGGTACTTTGTTCGGAGGTGGCTGGTTGTATGCAGATGGAAATGCGTGGCGGTACTCAAACTGCTCGTGTGGAAGAGGTTACTTCTCTAGCCGATCGCAAAGCTGAAGATCTACTCGCTGAATATTTACAACGTTGGGGTCGAGATTTATTATATGAAGAAACTATGTCCCTAGTTGGGCATATTTTGACCAAAGCAGATGAATCAATTGATAATTGATAATTGATAATTGCACCAAATCCCCGACTTCTCCGAGAAGTCGGGGATCTATTGTCTTCCTGACCCCTATTCCCTATTCCCTATTCCCTATTCCCTATCCCCTATTCCCTATCCCCTCACTGCGTCAAGGCTTTGATTTGATAGTTACCGCTTTTCTTTGAGCCATTAGCTTTAACTAATACCAAGTACTTCCCCGTCAAGGGTAGTCTACCTCGCAAAAAACCAGCATTAATATTCATTTTCTTACCATTAGGAAAAAACAACATCATGCCGGGTTCGATTTCACTACTCACAATTTGAATCTCGATCTGTTGACCGCTAGTTCCTTGAAAAACATATAGATTAAAATAGCTATTGGTAGTAGGTAAGATCGGATCGTTATTACCCAATTTAGCTAATACAACTTGACCAGTTAGCGGTAATTTTTGAGCTTGAACTGTTTGAGTCTGAACCGGATTACTTGCGACTGTGCTACCTAATTTACCTTGACGATAAGCGACCATAAAAGAATTGACTCGATCGCCAGCGATCGCAAATCCAATCCCAATATTACCCTGATTATTGCTGCCAGTATATATCGCCGTATTTACCCCAATTAGTTGACCATCACCATTCAAAAGTGGACCCCCAGAATTGCCCGGATTGATAGCTGCATCCGTCTGAATCAAGCCCAACTTGCTATCTACCCGACTGACAATCCCCGTCGTAAAAGTGCCTTGAAACCTGCCAAATGGATTGCCGATCGCAAAAGCACGTTGACCCACCTGAATCTTACCACGGGCAAACTCGATCGCGGGTAAGCCCTTGGCACCCTCAAGCTTAATCAACGCCAGATCTTGCCCTCCATTCCCCACCGCGACAACTCGACCAGTAAATTCACGCTTGTCTGATAATAATACCCGAATGACTTGACCCTCGGATCCTTCCATCACATGAGCATTGGTCAAAACCAACCCATCAGCACTAATAATACTCCCACTTCCTGCGGCTCGCCCAACTCGAATCGAGACTACTGATGGACTTGCTTTTTGGTATACCTGAATATTGGTTTGCTCTTCTTGATCCACTGCTAGCACTGGGGTACAAAGGGAAAGGTTTGTACCTAGTGTCAATCCGAGAGCCAGTGGTAGAGCGAGTAAATATTGCCGGAGGCGGGTGTTAGGCATAGGGATAATTCAGATTGGGTTTCAATCAATGGTAGTATTATCTCAGAAATCTACCGCTCGTGTCATCAGCCGTTAAGCTTTATTTATGGAGTTTAGACTTTGGTGAGTTGTTTTACCTCCACTGGTGCGGTTAAGGCTTCTTCTAGGGGGGATTTACCTAGTCTGGCTTCGAGGATATTCATCACTTCGCGCCCAAAGTCATTGGGATTTTCGCGGAAGGCTTGGAGACAGACTTCGCCAAAAAATGAGCCGAGGGGTTCGGGATTCCAGAGCAGTTTTTTGGCGACCCAAGGCATATGACTCATGGGGTTGTATCCTGGTTTAATGACGTTATTTTTGAAGGCGTATTCTTCTAGGTGGGTGTGAGGTTGTAAGCCGATGAAGAAGATGGCGGGTTCGACTTTATCCGCGCCAAATATTTTCTCCATTTCCCGATGATAGGCGATGGTTTGACGGATGGTTTCAAATCGCTCGTCGATGACGTTAAATGAGTAATTGATCGATACCATATCGTTGAATCCTGCTGCTTTGAGATCGCGACAGTTTTGCAAGACGGTACGGAGATTATAACCCATCCGCATTTTCCGCACTAGTTCTTGAGAACCGCTGGTAATGCCGATCTCAAAGTAATTCATCCCCGTCTGCACCATCAATTTACACAGTTCGGGGGTGAGATTGTCTGCCCGAATATATGCCGCCCATTTGATATCTTTCATCCCACTATCGACGATCTTTTGGAGGAGTTCGATCGCGTCTTCCATGTATCGACGAGCGGGGATAAATTGAGCGTCGGTAAACCAGAAGTTCCGAATCCCGCGATCGTACAATTGCCGCATTTCGGCGATGACTTCATCAGCCGGATTGATCCGCACTTGTTTACCTTCAATTACTGTATAAACACAGTAGCAACAATTATGGGGACAACCGCGTTTTGTCTGTACGCCGATGTAGAAATCTCGGTCTTGTAGATAATAGCTGAATTCGGGCCAAATTGTCTCGATATAGTCGTAATTGCAGGCTGTCTTTTCGATCGGTGCAGGTGGTTCGTGTACCAATCCCGATCGAGGCGCATCCTCGCCGACAGTATAGCACCGCTCGCTACTGAGATCCTCCCCTCTGACAATCTTCTCTAATAGGGCTTCTCCCTCGCCAATACTGACGATCGCCCCAACTGGTAGACTCTTGGCTAATTGCTCGTAGAAGACGCTCACAGCCCCTCCACCGACGACTAATTTAGCATCGGGTTGATACCGCTTGGCACGATTCCAGCCGCGTTTAATCAACGCCATATTTCGCCACAACTCTGTATAGTGACTAGTCAGCATCCGCACGCCACCCAAAGCACCCCGCAGCTTAATTAATGGATTGCGATCGTAAAAAAATTCAAATGAGTTTTGGAGTGGATTCCCCCCCCGCCCACCGACAGGCGCGTAGATCTGAATATCCCGCCAGGAGTAGAGTACCAAATCTGGCTGAAACTCATCGATCGCCCGATCTAGTGCAGTACCATAATCCAACGGCGGTACCGCACCCACGTCAAAAATCCGTTGCTCTACATCGGGAAACAGCTTATGGATGTGATCCGATAGATAGACAACCCCAATCGGAAAGATGGGGTTGCAAGGGAGGCGACAATAAAGAATTCGGCTACTCATCTTAATAAATTTTAGATAGTTAGTTTCCGCTTGAGCGAGTATGGATGTCTGATGTCTGCTACCGACAGTGCCCCATCCTGACTAAATTAACGGCTTTAATATAACTTTACACAAAATCTCAGGGTAAAGGTAGCTTATGCCAGGGTTCAGGGTTCAGGGTTCAGGGTTCAGGGTTCAGGGTTAGGGGTCAGGGTTAGGAGTGCGAAGCTGATGCCAAGCAGGTTTGAGCATTTAAACCTGTCCTAACCGCCCTGGCGACTGCTATATAATCGGGGTTCGACGATCGAGATCTCATCAGATCCCGATCCGATAAAAACGGTAGTACAGTTTACAGTTTCTCATCAAACACCACTGGTACCGTAGTAGTAGAAACTAAATTTGTCGATCGGCATCAGGAGAATATTATGAATCAGCCTCAAGTTCTCGATCCCTTATCCCAAGACGATACTAAGATCTGGTGCTGCTATGTCAATAGTACTAGTCAGATTCAAATTGCCAGAATCTCTAATGTCGATAATTGGTACTTTGAGCGAGTTGTTTTTCCTGGGCAAAGATTGATGTTTGAAGCTCCTACCTCCGCTAGTTTGGAAATTCATACAGGTGTAATGGCGAGTTCAATTTTGTCAGATAATATTTCTTGTCAAGAATTAGCCGTTGTCGATGAAGATGATAATTTATGCCCCAATTGAGATAAATTTAACACATGTCCCCCAGTTACCAAATAAACTGGATTCGCGATCGATCCCACTGCTCTTGATAATGACCCCAATCTGTCGCGAAATAATCTCCCGCTAGCATAGGCGGGAACTACTCCCCAACCAGTTTCTTCCGCGACTAAGATCGCCATCGCCTTAGTACTTTGCAGTTTGTCAAGTAACTCCCCACTCAAATCAGCCCATTCCGACGGCGATCGATCGAGCAAATTTGCCACCCAAGTTCCCAGAGAATCCACCAGCAAGCAGTCTAATTCACCAGCTTGACAAATCGTTGTCGAGAGATCCGTCAGGGCAGCTACAGTACCCCAGGTGGCGGGGCGACGCTGTTGATGCTGGAGAATTCGGGCGCACCATTCAGCATCTGTCGGGTCGATCGCGGCTGTCGCCACATAAGTTACATTTTTGCCACTTTCTCTCGCTAATTGTTCTGCCCACTCACTTTTACCACAACGGGCAGCACCTGTAATCAGAATTAATGATTGCTCTTTTGTTAAAGTCACGGTTGAATTGAAATTTAATGATAGATTTAGGGAATAAAAGTAAATAAGAGCTGAGTCAAAAGGGAGAAAACTTTCGCGCGATGAACATTTCAACATCCGCTAATCGAGATCCAGACTCAACCGATCGCACCGATAGATTAGAAGTACCAAGATTTCCCAATTTACGTCAAGCTTCCAATCCCAGCTTGGCTGCCCATATGCTCCAGGAAATGTATAGAATGGTAACACAGTGGCAGGGAGAACTGGAAGAACTCGATCGAAATATTCAAAAAGTTACAGCTAGTGGCCCGACTTTAGCCGCTTGGTTGGAATCTCGCGATTTCAAACCAGGCATTACTGGGGAACCGATTCCCACACCCTACACTACTGTTGATGTTGTGGGTTTGAGTGAGGTTGATGCTCGTGCTGGTTATCGATTGTGCGGATTAGACGAACATGGGAAACTATGGACACGCCCCTGTTTGATGTCTGAAATTTCTAGTGTGAGTATGGCAATTGCTAGATATCAGCAGTTGAAAGTGCTGCTGGAAAAAAAAGAAAAAATCGAAGATCGCATCAGCCAAATCATTGAAGATTTGGTATACCTTCGGCTGAAATTGGAAGATTAGGGGATAGGGGATAGGGGATAGGGGATAGGGGGATAGGGGGATAGGGGATAGTGAATAATAGGGGTTAGTCTGAGTCGTGACGCGATCGATCGAGATCGTACTTGCAGATCGACATCCTAATCGCCGATCCTACTCAAAGCCTTGAATTTCCCCTAACCCCTAACCCCTAACCCCTAACCCCTAACCCCTAACCCCTATTCCCTAACCCCTATTCCCTAACCCCTATGTCTTTTGGTCAAGAATTTGAGCTACTTTTGCGGGCGCGATCTCCCCTAATTTATATCCCGACGACAGAAGAAGAGCGTGTAGAAACTGCGATCGTTACTGTTGCCCAATTGACTGGCAATCGCCCAATTTATATCTGGGATTTTGTCGATGGTTATCAGGGCAATCCCAACGATCGAGGCTATGGCAAACGAAATCCACTGCAAGCTTTGGAGTTTGTCGATAAGCTGAATCCCGATGCGGCGGGAGTGTTTATTTTGCGGGATTATCACCGTTTTTTGGAAGATGTTTCGGTGGCGCGAAAACTCCGAAACTTGGCGCGAAAGCTCAAGTCAGAACCCAAGAATTTGGTGATTCTTTCACCGCAGATCTCGATTCCCGCCGATCTGAGTGAGGTGATGGTGATTTTGGAGTTTCCTTTACCCATAGCTAGCGAAATTAGGGTGGAAATCGAGCGGTTGATTAATGCGACTGGAAATCATCTCAGTACTCAGAATTTGGACGATCTAGTTCGTGCCTGTCAGGGGTTATCATTGGATCGGATTCGGCGCGTATTGGCACGGGCGATCGCGATTCATGGAGAAATTCGACCCGAAGATGTAGAATTGGTTTTGGCCGAAAAACGTCAAACTATTCGTCAAACCCAAATCCTCGATTTTTATCCGGCAAAGGAACAGATTACGGATATCGGTGGTTTGGATAATCTCAAAGACTGGTTGCTGCGCCGTGGCGGGTCGTTTTCCGATCGCGCCCGTCAATATGGTCTTCCGTACCCTAGAGGGCTGCTCCTGGTCGGAATTCAGGGCACTGGGAAGTCATTGACGGCAAAGGCGATCTCCCATCATTGGTATTTGCCGTTGTTGCGGTTGGATGTGGGGAGGTTGTTTGGTGGATTGGTGGGTGAGTCAGAAGCTCGCACCAGACAGATGATTCAGTTGGCTGAGGCTTTATCGCCTTGTGTATTGTGGATTGATGAAGTTGATAAAGCTTTTGCGGGTGTGGATGGTAAGGGCGATGGGGGTACGTCTAGTCGGGTGTTTGGGACTTTTCTGACTTGGTTGACGGAGAAAACCTCCCCCGTATTTGTCGTGGCGACTGCGAATAATATCGATCGACTGCCAGCGGAAATGTTGCGTAAAGGCAGATTTGATGAGATATTCTTTGTGGGGTTGCCAACACAGCGGGAACGAAAAGCTATTTTCAATGTCCATCTAAATAAATTACGCCCCCATAATCTGCTCAATTATGACCTCGATCGACTCGCATATGAAACCCCCGATTTTTCTGGGGCGGAAATCGAGCAAACCCTAGTTGAAGCGATGCATATCGGCTTTAGTCAGAATCGGGACTTCACGACTGATGATATTCTAGAGTCAGCAAGTCAGATGATTCCCCTGGCTGTTACCGCTCAAAGTCAAATCCAGTTTCTCCAAGATTGGGCAAACTCTGGCAAGGCAAGGCTCGCATCCAGACAAAATAATTTGGGTATCGGCGAGTAGCCAGTCACCATGAATCTGGTTGTGTAGTTATTTTTGCCCGATTGTCCTCAACTCAGTGCACTATATAATATATACCCAATTCCCATGAACGGCTCACTAAAATCTTTGCAATTGTTTATTGGTATCCTGACAGGTTTATTGGGATTGGGTGCGATCGCTGGTGGAGTCGGCTATTATATTTTTATTACACAGATCGGTACTCGCCCTCCTAAACCTCTCTTTGCCGAGGAGCGGGAAGGTAGTAGTAAAGCAGCTTTGGCTAATGCTCCGGTGGTGGAGCCGGAGCTAACTGAAATCGCCAAACTTACCTATGATGCTAAGGTGACTTTTCCTGATGGATTGTCTTTGCGAAAGGAGCCTAATCCTGAATCAGAAAAATTAGGTAGTGTTAATTTCGAGGCTAAAGTGGCGATCGTCAAAACCAGCGATGATGGTTTATGGGTTTTGATTCAGCCAGAGTCAGATTCTATTCAGGGGTGGGTAAAAGCTGGCAACATCGATCGAAATTCAGGTACCGATAGTCAAGCAGAAGCTACGCCCAAACAGTCTCCAAAAGCGGCTGAAAGTGAAGAAGTCAAACCTAGACGGCGGCGAAATCCTGTAGCTGAGAGTCAGGAAGAAGTTACCCCCAAAAGAAAACGAAGGGCAACAGTCAATCCCGATGAATCCCCTGCCGATGCTCAAAATCAGCAGGAAGCCGCACCCAGAAGAAAACGTAATGTGAAAACAACTCCCCAACCCTTGCCAAATCAAGAATCTGCGCCAGATCCCGAACCTTCCTCGGAGCCGGAAAAGACTAACTAATTTAAAGTGTCTATTCGACAATTTTACGGGATTCTTTCATCTGCGATCGACGTTTTTTGTCTTCCAATCTGCGTCGATTTTGTCCCTTGCTGGGTGTGGTTAGTTTGCGGGGCAATATGATTATGGCTACGCTCAAGATTAGCGATCGCAATCTGTCTAATGCTTCGGCTCTATTTCGCTCCTGGCTCCGATGTTCTTGGGATTTAATCACGATTATACCTTCGTTAGTTATCCGCCGATCGCGTAAATTCATGAGTCGTTCTTTATATCGATCGGGTAATGATGATGCCTGAATATCAAATCGTAAATGAATTGCTGTGGCTACTTTATTGACATTTTGACCGCCTGCACCTTGCGATCGAATTGCACTAAGTTCGATTTGGTCGATCGGAATATTAAGTGTCTTGGAAATGTGGAACATGGGTTAGTTGTGATGAGTTTGGAGGGATTTCTGCTATCGCCCCAGCCCTCCCCTTGCCAAGGGGAGGGCTGGGGCGATGCACTGAGCCTGTCGAAGTGTGGGGTCAATCCTATATTCAGAACATCGCTCCTGATGATAACGGATTTGCCCGACAAAGCTACGCCAAACTCTCATAAATCGTTGCCATCCCTTGACGCTCATGACTATACTTGCCACTGCGCCACGGTTGATATGTCTCGTTATACAAACAAAGTCCGTTGGGATGCTTCATGACAAACTTGACCATTTCCCGATGAGCTTCACCTCGAAAAAAGTTTTGAAGAGCCTCGTCTGAATGCCAGTAACTCACCATGATTACTTCATTTGGCCCACAAATTCCAGCCTTTACTTGTACACAGCCTGCCGATTTAGCTGTAGTACTTCTAATCCAAAACAGATTTTTCCACATCCAGATAAATCCTGCCAGATCCCGCGCCAAGAAACCATTGACAAAGACGACAGCTTCTGGGTGTTCTGGCAAATCGATCCGGTAAATGGAATAGCTCCTTGCACTTTTGACATCCTCCCCACCGATGAATCGGGGGGATTCCTCACTCGCGGGACAACCTACGAATAGGACAATGGTCGCTGAAT
>JANMEL010000059.1:0-41802 GCA_031376885.1 Chamaesiphon sp. OTE_70b_metabat_96
ACCTATGCCCATTATTGACAGCCTCCCCCTCCCCCAGTCCCCCAGTCCCCCCGTCCCCCACTCTCCCCCCTCTCCCCCTCCCAACCCTACCCCAGCTTGAGCGAATTAACAGGCACCTCCTCCCAAGCTGTCACAGTTCGCAGTGTAGCGATCCAACCCAATTTTTTTTGTTCGTCTGTGAGATCCTTTTTGTAGGATTCGTGACAATCTCTGGCCATTTCCTCGCTCAACGATGCGATGCAGGAATACATCAAACCACCAGGATCCAACTGTTCATTTACCCAAATCAGCATAAATATTTTGCTCTTGCGTTGTACATTTACTTTACACGGGCATCATTGAAACCGATCGACCGATCGTTTTACTGCCGATTGTCGATCGCCTCAAAACTTTAGTTATACCCGCGCCGAACATATATAGTATCGATCGATCGCTAGCTCCCGTTCAAGTTTACAGCTAGATATATAAAGATTTATGTATAATTATTTAAACGGATAGTATCCTAATGCCAGAGAGTCGAGGACTTAATTAAGTATTTATACTCAATAATTGACGATGTGGGCAATCTCCTAAATCATGGCTGAATTATGGTTGGCTAGCCTAATTTTTATCGCGGCTGCATTGTACAGTTCTGTCGGACATGGTGGCGCGTCGGGCTATTTGGCGGCGATGGCATTGTTTGGCATGGCTCCAGCGGTGATGAAACCGACAGCACTGGTGCTAAATATTATTGTGGCCGCGATCGCGACTTTTAAATTTACCCGTGCTGGGTGCTTTGACAAATCTTTATTCTGGCGATTTGCGATCGGTTCGATTCCCTGTGCCTTCTTGGGTGGATCGATGACCATTCCCACCCAATTTTATAAACCGATCGTCGGGGTAGTATTACTATATGCTGCCGGAAAATTGGCTTTCACTGCTACCAGCTCCAAGCCTCCAGAAGGTCGGACTGTAGCAAATTGGGTATCAATTAGTCTAGGGATGGCGATCGGTCTATTGTCGGGGCTTACAGGGGTAGGTGGAGGGATTTTCTTGAGTCCTCTCCTCTTGCTCATGGGTTGGGCGACTGTAAAACAATCGGCGGGAGTTTCCGCCGCATTTATTTTGGTGAATTCGATCGCCGGATTGCTCGGATATCTGACCAAGTTTTCTACTTTACCATCTAGTCTGTGGTTGTGGTCGATCGCCGCAGCCGGAGGTGGTTGGCTCGGTGCAGAATACGGCAGTCAGCGCATCGGTAGTAAATCACTCCAACGATTGTTAGCAATGGTATTGGTTATTGCTGGAGTGAAATTAATCTTAACTTAGAACCCACTTTTATTTCTCACTTTCCAGTTTCAGATCCTCAATTTCCCTTTCCTCCGGCAAATTAGCAAATAGAGCTTGCAGCTTCCAGCGTTGAATATACGGCCAACCACCATGTTCCTCTATGTCTCGCAATAGAGAGTAAAGATCTTGACGACTATCAGGGAGCGCGGCTTGGAAATAACCTTCCTGAATTTCGCGGTGGAGTTTTTCCAAAGTGCGAAGGAGATAGAGTAATGTATGAGTATCGCCTTGAGATCGATCGGCGATCTGACGAATTTGACTGGAGATCGCCTCTAGATCGTTGATTGTGGCGGTTGATGCTAGTTTTGTGGGCGAGAACGAGTCTTTGGAGTTGTTCATCAAAATTTTTTATACCGGAAATTTAGTTAATGTAAATTTATATGTGTGGATTTGGTAGCTAGGCTCAGACAACATATTCGCAAATCATCTACCCAGAGATGGTGTGTGGGATCCTCACACCATGTAAAATACTGGATTGGGAAGCACAATTATTTTACTTCGTCTGTACTGTACTTCTCCAAAATCAATTCGATTACTTAGATTCCATTCCTGGGCTAGATGATGCCCAATACAAGGTAAACTTCAGTACTTGTTACTAGGCTTTACCAAGTTAAAATTATCTGTAATAAAATAATATTATCGAAGATTGAGGTTAATCATGAAATTTCGCGGATTAGTCGCCGCTCTACTCGCCATCTGTATTGGCTTGTTGACGGCTTGCAGTGATGCTCCAGTATCAGCAACAACTGTACTTACCTATGAGGATATTCGAGGCACAGGGCTAGCCAACAACTGCCCTACTATTGACGAGATCAGTCGGGGTTCTATCCCCCTCGATTCCGCCAAAACATATCAGTTGGTGGATATGTGCATTCAACCTGTGAATTACTTCGTCAAAGAAGAACCTCTGAATAAACGTCAAGAAGCCGAATTTATTGCTGGCAAGGTTGTAACACGAGCTACATCTAGCCTCGATCAGATCAAAGGCTCCGTTTCTTTGTCAGAAGATCGGACATTGACTTTCAAAGAAGAAGATGGAATCGACTTCCAAGCCATCACCGTCAAAATGCCTGGGGGTGAACTGGTACCTTTCCTATTTACCGTAAAAGAATTAGTTGCTACTAGTCAACCTGGAGTTGAAAGCATCAACACTTCTACTGATTTTGCGGGTGAGTACAAAGTCCCATCTTACCGTGGTAACGTCTTCCTCGATCCCAAAGGTCGCGGTGTTGCCAGTGGCTATACCGATGCCAATGCACTTCAAGCAGAAGCAAAAGATCGTCAAGGCGATCGAGCGAACACCAAACGCGCTACCTCTACCAAAGGTAAAATCAACTTTGAAGTTGCCAAAGTCAACAGTCTCACTGGCGAAATTGCTGGCATCTTTGAAAGCGAACAACTTTCGGACACCGATTTGGGTGCTCTGGATCCCAAAGAAGTCAAAGTTCGCGGTCTTTTCTACGCCCGTCTAGAACCCAAAGCCTAACTTTTTGGCCAGTTTCTACGACTGAAACTTTCTAATATTTCGATCGGATGTTGTATCTCCAGATACAGCATCTTTTTTTGAGAATAATACTAAAGTCTAACCCCTAACCCCTATCCCCTATTCCCTAACCCCTATCCCCTAACCCCTACCCCCTATCCCCTATAATAAAGGCTCATTATCAGATTGAATCTACACTATGGGTCGCGCTAAAAAAGTTGTCCTTGCTTATTCTGGTGGGGTTGATACCTCCGTGTGTATCCCCTATCTCAAACAGGAATGGGGAGTTGAAGAAGTAATTACCCTCGCCGCAGATTTAGGACAAGGAGATGAATTAGAACCAATTCGCCAAAAAGCCCTCAACTCCGGTGCTAGTGTATCCTTGATTGCCAAGGCTACCGAAAGTTTTATTACCGATTATGCCTTCCCTGCACTCAAGGCAAATGCGCTGTATGAAAATCGTTATCCTTTGTCTACCGCATTAGCTCGTCCATTGATTGCCAAATTGCTAGTAGAAGCTGCTGCTGAATATGGTGCTGATGCTGTCGCTCACGGTTGTACTGGCAAAGGTAACGACCAAGTGCGATTTGATGTATCGATCGCCGCCCTCAATCCTAACCTAAAAGTTCTCGCTCCCGCCCGTGAATGGGGCATGAGTCGCGAAGAAACGATCGCTTATGGCGAAAAATGCGGCATCGCCTCACCCGTCAAAAAATCTTCACCCTACAGTGTAGATCTTAATCTACTCGGACGCAGTGTAGAAGCTGGCCCACTCGAAGATATTTGGCACGAACCCCTTGAAGAAGTCTACGCGCTCACCAAAGCGATCGCCGATACCCCTAATCAGCCAGAATATTTAGAGATTGGCTTCACTTGCGGTATTCCTACCACCATCAACGGGGAAAATCTCCAACCCGTTCCCCTGATCTCCAAATTAAATCAAATCGTTGGCAATCATGGGATTGGGCGGATTGATATGGTCGAAAATCGGCTCGTTGGAATCAAATCTCGCGAAATTTACGAAGTTCCCGCTTTGTCGGTGCTGATTCAAGCCCACCGAGATCTAGAAAGTGTCACCCTCACTGGCGATGTCACCCAATACAAACGCAGCATCGAAGAAACCTACAGCAAACTCGTCTACAACGGTCTCTGGTATTCGCCCCTCAAAGCTGCCTTAGATGCTTTCATCGAGCAAACCCAAGCGCGAGTCTCTGGAACCATCCGCATCAAGCTATTTAAGGGCAATGCGACGATCGTCGGCCGTCAGTCTGAGAATAGTCTCTACGATACGGATCTTGCTACCTACGGTGCGGACGATCGATTCGACCACAAAGCGGCGGAAGGATTTATCTATGTTTGGGGTTTACCTACACGAGTATGGTCGCAACGCAACCGTTAGAAAGGGTGGGGATTTGGGAGACTGGGGGAACTCAATCATCCCCAATCCAACATCCTTCTAGTCTTCATGATCGTCAAAAGGATCTGACAATTGTGTTGCTGGAGGCCCAAAGGAGAGGTATAAACCATAGGCAGTAGTTAAAACTACGAGTGAGCCTAATGTAATGCTAATAATTGTTGCAGATTCCATAGTTGAGTTGGTTGTGACATATCGCGTATATTTATTAATATTAGCGATATTTTACAAAAATTTACCAAAATCTCAGAAACTTGGTAAGTTCACATCGGAGCTTGTTTCGGCGAAACAGGATCTGGTGTCCAAAAGTCGAATCTTCTTTGGTAGACTATATGGTGTGGGAGATTTCCACCCTTTAATTAAATCCTTAACACAACATCATCGGTGAGCTATGGCACAGCGGACTAAATTAGGCGATATTCTCAGACCTCTAAATGCTGAGTATGGTAAAGTCGTCCCAGGTTGGGGCACTACTCCAGTAATGGGCGTGTTTATGGTATTGTTCTTGGTCTTTTTATTAATCATCCTCCAAATCTACAATAACTCTCTCGTTCTCGATAGTTTTTCTGTTGACTGGAGTGGCGGCGGAAAGTAAGCAGATCTGGTGACTGGAGATTGACGATGGATGGACTAAATCTCGATCGCTAGTCACTTTTGTTAATGTCGGTGGATTTGGCTACAATAATTTTATATAACTGACACTAAGGTCAGTACAATTGTTAGGAATAGTACTATGAACTTTTTTGGGATCGGTTTACCGGAAACTATCGCGATCGGTGTCGTTGTATTATTGGTGTTTGGCCCCAAGAAATTACCAGAAATTGGCAAGAGTCTAGGTAAGGCTCTCAAGGGTTTCCAAGAAGCCTCTAATGATTTTCAGTCTGAGTTTAAGAAAGAAGTAGACGCGATCGAAACTACTGTCAAAAGTTCGGGAACGATCGAGTCTACCGAAGCAAATAAAATTAAATCAGAAAGTTAAGTACCAATGGTTATGGTGAGACAACTGTTAGCAATCTATTTAATAGTTCTTTCCCACGACCATCGAATGCTTGAACGCGAATAAATGCTCGATCGGTAGGTTGCCAAGTAATTCGATATTTGGTGCTTTTATTGTTCCAAGTATACACCCGCCGACTTTTGGTACCAGAGACAATCCCATTGGATAGTCTCATTTCAGATCCAGTTTTTTTATTTGTGCCTTGATAAGTGTAGTCACCATTGAGTCTATCGATCCCAACACTCCATTCTTCATCTTCAAAGAATGCGTCGGGATAGTCTGAAAGGGCGATCGTTGTTGCTGGAGCTGGTAGCGATTCCCCCCCTTTGGCAACGGCTGGAGTTATTAGACAAAGACACAACAAGCAAACTAGGCTGGAATTCATACTATTATTCATGCAAGATAGGCAAAAAAGCAGTCCTAATTATTTTAATTCCAAAGAGGTTAGAAATTAAATATTTCGCTATGGGATTTGACTTTCTCAATCCAGATCTATAGCAACACCGAACCGATCGCTATTGCCACTCCAGCACCGATAATAGTATTGATAACATTCACCAATTCGTTCGTCAGCCAGTCAAATTTGGACTGTAAGGTGGCACCAATCACGCTTTCGACATTAGTAGCAATAAAAGCCGCGATCGCACAAATTAGCACCCCTGAGACCCCAATCAGATGCAAACCATAAGCCACCCCAGCAATTAGCAAACTCCCAACTATTCCCGCCAACGTACCCTCCAAACTAATCGCCCCTTCCGTACCTCTAGCCACAGGTTGCAACGTCGTAATCAAAAACGTCCGTTTTCCATAAGCCTTGCCAATCTCACTCGCAGTGGTATCGGCTAACTTAGTCGCAAAACTTGCCACATAGCCCAATAATAATAAAGACTTCCACTCAGGCGCGAGTAAATTCAAGCTCGTAGCAGCAACCCCCAACGCACAGATCGTACCAGCAAACGCCGAACCCCACACATTTTCCGGCCCTCTAGCTCCACCTCGTTTCTCCGCAATCCCTTCGGCTTCTTTTTCCGCCATCCCAATTCGCGTCACCGCCGAGCCGACGAGAAAATAAAACATCACCACCCCATAACCTCGCCAACCCAATGTACCCCACACAATTACCCCCAAAGCTCCAGCATGAATCAATCCGGCTGGAGTAAGTAATTTTTTGGGTGCAATTATCGCCACCAGCATCAGGATTGCATTCAAACCAATCCCCACGAGCCAGGGATTATTCAGACTCAATTCTAACCAGTTTTGGGGTATATTTGACATGATTATCGATCGAGCCAACTAATTAAATCTTCCATTACCTTAAAGTCTAATCGACATCGAGGATTAATCCTCGGTGTAGTTCGCTCATACTGGCCAATTAGCGATCGCAGTATCAGTAAGCTGTCGGAGTTGTTCGTCTTCCGCATATAATTCGGCATATAACTGTGCGGATTGTTCTAATTGTTGTCGTTCTAGTTCCTGGTGTAGCTTATCCAGTGCCAAACGAACGATCGAGCTTTTATCTTTGAAACCCAGTATCTTGAATTGTTCTAAAAAATCAACATGTGACTGCTCTAATGCAAACTTTGCTGGAATCATAACGATCGGGATTAAGACCTTACATTAAGAACTATTTTACACCCCTAAGATTGGAACTGGCAATTTAGATATCAATCTTACTCGATTTAAAGATCCCCGACTTCTTCGAGAGAAGTCGGGGATCTGCCCTTACCAGAGATTCAACAAAATGGATAAAGGCGTAGCAAAAGAAGATATTGTTTTAGGTTTTCAAGCACCCTATGCGCGAGAGTATAGCGGTTTTGCGATTACCTAAGGTAGGCTACACCAACGGTTAAGATCCAGATACCCGACTTCTCTCGAAGAAGTCGGGTATCTGTCATCTAGCAACTATCTTTTCAGTCTATCGTTAGCCGTCTCATTATTTACTGTCATTAGATTATTAGATTAGATTCAATTAACCGAGAATCGCTCGATTCATTGAGAAAACACAATCTCCGTCGGTAATATTGTCATCGGAGTCTTGAATTTGTGGGCGATCGGAGTCTTGAATTTGTGGGCGATCGCAGTCTTAATTAACTATAGAATATCATCCATACTTAATACCAATCCAGGTAGCACATCTTCACAATTAACTGATGCGGGTGACTCTAATATATCTGGCTCCTGCGCCTGTCGATAAATCTCCACTTGTTTATCTTGGGGATTGATGAGTAAACCGAAGCGAACTCCTAGTCGTTGATATTCCAGCATCTTTTTTCTGACATCACTCAATCTATCTGTCGTAGAGCGCAGCTCAATAATAAAATCGGGTACCACAGCCAAGAACTTTTCTAGAGAAATCCCTTCCAATCGAGATTTTTCAATCCAAGAAACATCAGGCGATGGTTTACCTCCACCGATTGCAGTAAAATCATATCCAGTCGAAGAATCGAACACTTCACCTAATTTTGTCTGTTTATTCCACATTCCGACTTGAATAACTAAATCGGCATTTTGTTTTCCACTAATCGGAAATGCGGGTGTCATAACGATAAGCTCCCCTGTGTGACTTAATTCTAGGCGTAAATCGCGGTTATCCATACACAGGATGTCAAATTGCTCTGGTGTGACGCGAAGCGTCGTATTACTAACATCCAGGAACAATGGTTGAGTGTCTGTACAAGTAGCAATCGTCATAAAACCTCCTAACGGCTGTCATAATCGATGTGAGCACACTCTCATCATATTCAAACCTCGATCTCAATTCAACAAATCTACAACCTAGTTCGCGGGATAAATTATAATTGACACTCTATAGCTCCACACCGTCTCTACCATCAATGACTAGTAATACTGATTTCCTCGCTCACCTCAATCCATCCCAACGCCGTGCGGTGGAGCATTACTGCGGTGCATTATTGGTGGTAGCGGGAGCTGGTAGTGGCAAAACTCGCGCTCTGACTTTTCGGATTGCCAATTTGATTCGTACGCATCACGTCGATCCTCAACATATTTTAGCAGTTACGTTTACCAATAAGGCTGCTAAGGAAATGCGATCGCGGGTAGAGTTATTATTTGCCCAGCAACAGGCTGAGTTACGGTTTGGCAAGGCTTGGGGGGCATTGGATGAGTATCAGCAGACTCAATTGCGATCGCATGTCTACAAGACGGTTATCAAGGATTTGTGGGTGGGTACTTTCCACGGGCTATTTAGTAAGGTTTTGCGCTTTGATATTGACAAGTATCAGGATGAGCGGGGGCGAAAGTGGAGTAAGACTTTCTCGATCTTCGATGATAGTGATTGTCAAGGGTTGGTGAAGCAGATTGTGATCAAGCAGTTGGATTTAGATGACAAGAAGTTTGAGCCAAAAAGTGTCCGCTATGCGATTAGTAATGCCAAGAATCAGGGTTTATCGCCGGATGATTTTAGCAAGGAGCAGAATAATTATCGCGGGCGAGTGATTGCTGATGTTTACAAGCATTATCAGGATGCGCTCTGCGCGAACAATGCTCTAGATTTTGACGATCTATTATTAGTTCCCGTTCAATTATTTCGGCAAAATGAACAGGTATTAGCTTATTGGCATCATAAATTCCGACATATCTTAGTCGATGAGTATCAGGATACCAATCGTACTCAATACGATCTAATTCAACTACTAGTTACTAATGGGGCGGATAGTAAGACTTTCGATAAATGGGAACATCGATCGATCTTTGTAGTTGGCGATGCAGATCAATGTTTGCCGCCAGGAACGGATGTTTTAACTCCTACAGGTAATATCCCGATCGAACGATTGAAAATTGGCGATTCAGTGATGGCGGCGGATGGCAGCGATCGAGTTCAATGCAGTACCATTACCCATATTCATCGGAGTAAATTCAAGGGAGAATTATGGTGCATTCGCTCTGGGGAAAAGGTGTTGAAAGGAACTCCCCACCATATCCTGTTGGCGCGAGTTGTACCTTTAGAGAATCGTCATTACGTCTATCTAATGTATCGAGCCGATCGTGGTTATCGTGTGGGAATTACCACTGGATTGAGAAAGAATGACTATGGAAAAACAGAGATAGGTTTCAAGGTTCGAGTTAACCAAGAACATGCTGATAAATTGTGGCTGCTAAAAGCGATCGATAGTTATGAAGAAGCAGTATACTATGAAGCTTATTTTGCTGCTCAATATGGTTTGCCAACGATGATGTTTCATCCCCAAGGGCGCAAGGATAAAATTACTGACGAAACAGTATTTAAACTTTTTCAAGAAGTAGATACGATCGGCAATGCCGAAAAATTAATGGCAGCACTATGGCTACATCCAGATTTTCCCCATTACCGTCCCCAAAATGGTCAGCGTAGACAAACATTAAACCTAACTATGTTTGGTAATATTCGCCGCGAAATTAGTGCTCCGGTGAGAGCAGATCACAGGTTACAATGGTCATCTAATCGTGAAGAAATAGCCGATCGACTAACTGAAGCTGGATTGCCGATTCAAGCTGGTAAATTGCCTGGAACCTATCGCTATGAAACTGCCCGTAAATCTTATCGAGAAGCTGTAGAAACTGCTCGTACAGTTGCGACTAGTGGTGGATTAGAGATTCGCCGTCGGGCACAGATTGAGAGTACTATTTACGATTTCATGCCTCTATCTCATCTCCATGCTGGGATGAAAATCTTACTAGAAATAGATGGTTTATTGCAAGAGGTCGATATCGATGAAGTATGGCAAGAACAATATGATGGTGATGTCTACGATCTAGAGGTCGATCGATATCATACTTATGTTGCTAACGGGGTATTGGTACATAATTCTATCTATTCATTCAGAATGGCTGATTTTACCATCTTGATGGATTTTCAAGATGATTTTGGCGATCGAATGCCCGATGATACTACCGACACAATGGTAAAGTTGGAAGAAAACTATCGATCGCGTGAAAATATTTTAGCAGCAGCTAACCATCTGATCCAAAAGAATACCCAGCGGATCGATAAAACTCTCATCGCTACTAGAGGCGAAGGCGAACCAATTTTCTTGTATACTGCGAGCGATGAGATTGATGAAGCTGAATTTACCGTCGGTCAAATTCGTAAACTAGAGCGAGAAAATCCCGAACTAAATTGGGGCAATTTTGCTGTATTGTATCGTACTAATGCTCAATCACGACCGATCGAAGATGTCTTAGTCAGAATGCAAATTCCCTATACTGTCGTCGGCGGATTAAAGTTTTATGACAGACGAGAAATCAAAGATATCATCGGCTATCTCCGCGCAGTAACGAACCCCGCCGATACAGTTAGTATGCTAAGAGTTATCAACACGCCTCGGCGTGGTGTGGGGCAAACAACGATCGATAGTCTCCAAAATGCTGCCCATCAATTAGGCGTACCCCTATGGGAAATTATCAACGATGAAACCTCTGTCAAAACGGTAGCCGGAAGATCCGCTAAAGGAGTTCTCAGCTTTGCCGACATCATCAATAAATGGCGCAGTGAAATCGAAGTAGAAAACCACAACCTCGTCGATATCGTCACCGGAATTATTGAAGACTCTGGATATATCCAAGAATTGCAAACCCAAGGCACTGACGAAGCCGATAATAGAATCCAAAACGTCAAAGAATTGGTCAACGCCACCATTCAATTTCAAGAAGAAAACGAATCCCCCACCCTCCAAAATTATCTAGCAAGTGCCGCTCTAAGTTCCGACTTAGACAACCTCAAAGAAGGTGTAAATGCTGTCTCCCTAATGACATTACATGCCTCCAAAGGACTCGAATTTCCGATCGTTTTCCTCGTCGGCTTAGAACAAGGATTATTTCCCAGTTATCGCTCTCTAAATGACCCCCTCGCCGTCGAAGAAGAACGCCGTCTATGTTATGTCGGCATCACCCGCGCCCAAGAACTATTATACTTATCTCAAGCTCGCGCCCGTCGTCTATATGGCAACAGAGAACCCGCCATGCGATCGCAATTTATCGGCGAACTTCCCCCAGAACTACTAACCAGTAATCTCAACATTCAATCCAAATCTAAAACCACCACCCCAACCGAGCCAAAATCCCCCAAGACAGTCGGAAATGCCACCAACCAAACAACAGGCTGGAAAGTCGGCGATCGCGTCGTACATCCTGGATTTGGACTAGGGCAAATCAGCCATGTATTCGGTACCGAACAGAAACAATCGATCGCCATCAAATTTCCCAACGTCGGTCAAAAAATCGTCGATCCCAAAACCGTCAAACTCCAAAAAATCGAATAATATCTCCCTCCGCGATCTTTGCGTTAAAGAAAACTTTAGCTAACTGACACAGCTCCGACTTCTTGGAGAAGTCGAGGATGTAGCTTAGTTCTCACTAACGATCGCAAATTCACCCAGCTAATTGTATTTTGTCGATCGATCGTCTCTAATCCCGATTGGCTGCGAGCAGTTTTCGGATACTCTGAGCACGAAAGCCAAAAATGATGTCCTTGGGTGAAACTCCCCGCTGAATCAATTCTCGATCGATATAAATTTCGGTACTATTATGTTGAATCCAAATTTGACCTTCGCAGGAAGTCTATTGTTGATGCTGATTTTTGGCCGATCTCTTTTCTGGACATTAGCGAAATTTGATGAATGGCTCTAGTCACAGCAAGGGTTAGAAACCCTTTAATTTTTAAAAACCGTCGAATGGATTATTTAGATCGGATACTGGAAACAGATCGGACACATCCCCGACTTTTTGAAGAAGTCGGAGATGTAGCTGAATTCTTAGGTTTTGGGTGGTTAATTTGACAATTATGGTGGGAAAATCCGTAGTCGTCGATTGGGTTCGGTGCCAAAACTCATGGATTTGAGGTGATAGTGCTCGACTAATTCGTGTTGCATTTTGCGGACGAAACTCGATCGAGGTAATAATTCCACAGGTTGGGCTTTGGGAATCACAATTTGCTCGATGGCTAGTCGCGCTTCTTCTAGAGCCTCTGTATCATCTTCATCCTCACTGAGATTGAATAGGCGCAAATCGGCTTCTTCGGGTACTCCAGGATCGTCCATGTGCAACATCCGCCGCAGGGTGCGGGTAATTTGGGGAATCGTCCCCGATTTCACACTATAAATCGGCAGTTGACGGATTTTGGTAATCTGGCGCAATTTGGCGTGATTTTTGATATGTGTCCGCAGTGCTAAAACTGCATCCGCACTATCCATATCTTTGGTCAGGATCACTGGTAGATTTAAGACATCAATTACCTGTTCCAATTGGTCGCGCCCAATGCCGTAGGGGTAGACATGGAGGGGTAATTCATCCCCATTAGCGGTAACATTGTTGCCAGAGTGGATGATGGCTTCGTCGCTATCCCAATTTTGTTCGAGGAGCTGGGAAAAGGTCAGATCGGTGTCTATGGTCGTCTGTGAGGGGGTGGGAAATGAATTTCCGAGCATTGGCTCGATTCGTCCGGTCGATCGCCAGCCACGGGGCGATCGGGGGGCTTCTGGTGGTGCCATTAGTCCGTTTTTACCAGGGGTAGGTAGTTCGCGGATGATGTTAACTTTACCCTCGGCGGTGACGGTGCGGATTTGGGGGGAAGGTTGGCGATTGCGTAAGAGCATGTCTACCATTTCTGCTACGCTATCGTGGACGATCCATTTTTGCCGTTCTTGCATTTCGATCGCAATCTCGAAAGTAGGCGGGGCTTTGCGTTCGAGCACGGTTTTTTGGGATGCACGGCGACGCGCTTCATCGTCGCCGAGGGTGACGGCTTGGATGCCACCGACTAAATCGGAGAGGGTGGGATTTTTGAGCAGATTTTCGAGTTTATTGCCGTGGGCGGTACCGATTAATTGTACTCCGCGTTCGGCGATCGTCCGCGCTGCTAGTGCTTCTAATTCGGTGCCGATTTCATCGATGACGATGACTTCGGGCATATGGTTTTCGACGGCTTCGATCATCACTTGATGCTGAAGTTCGGGGCGAGCTACCTGCATTCGCCGCGCTCTCCCAATGGCGGGATGGGGAATATCACCATCGCCAGCAATCTCGTTACTTGTATCGATAATGACCACCCGTTTATTTAGATCGTCGGCTAATACCCGCGCAATCTCTCTCAATGCGGTAGTTTTACCCACCCCCGGACGACCTAACATCAGAATAGACTTACCAGTCTCGACCAAATCCCGAATCATATCGATCGTACCGTAAACAGCCCGACCGACGCGACAAGTTAGACCGATAATTTCCCCCGTGCGATTTCGCAGACAGCTAATCCGGTGCAGGGTACGTTCGATTCCCGCCCGATTATCACCGCTAAATAAACCGATGCGCTCGGTGCAATATGCCAATTCTGCTTTGGTAATCGGTACCTGGCTGAGATATTCCGCGCCGTCGGGAAATCTCGCTTCGGGATACCGTCCCAAATCCATCACTACTTCAATTAAAGTAGTCAGTCTGGGATGCACTTCTAGAGTCACGCGAATAGATTCCGGTAACACAGCGAGTAATCCGCTGAGGTCGTCGGTGATTTGCGTGTCTCCCAAACTTACGTTCTCTTCCATTATGGTTGATAGTTGTTGGTTATTGATTTTTGTTGCTTTTCAACTGTCCGACTAATTCATCCGCTAGGGCTACAGCCGACCATAATAGATCTGGATGAGCTTCTAATTTGCTGGGGTTGGTGGAGATAGTATCCAACCTGTCGAGAATGGGCGACAATAAGACGCGAGCATAACTACCATAACCAACTCCATGTACATGTTGGGTGCTAGTGGGGGAGGGGAGAAGTTCTCGTTCCCGCAATTTGGGCACGGTATAATGATTGGTTCCCCCCGCTAGCTGAATGTACCCAGGCAGTTGAGCGTTTAATACTTTTTGCCCTAGTTTAATCGCTGCATGAGTTGTACCCGCGCCGATATCTCCACTCATCGGTCTACCGTCGGTTTGCCATAGTAAGCTAAATGGTAGTGGTGCCGGATGGTAAGTAGCAACGATAGTGTGATATATCGAGCGCAAATAATCGATCGAGTCGGGGTCGTCAGGACAACTAATCGACAGTAGTTTGAGATGATGGGCGACAGGTGCCAATATACTCCACAACTGCTGAAACTCTCGAATATGTCCTGACTGAGTGTGAATTTCGATCGCATCGATGCCATCTATGGCAACGATTTCGGGCAAGATCTTACTCGGAGTCGCCGTTTCATCGCGAGTGGTAATCAAGCCCAAAGGACAGATCGGTATACACCTACCGCAGCCATAGCAACGGCTATCGGTCACACCTTGCACTTCGGCAGTAAATGCGATCGCATCAGCCGGACAAATCAGCTCGCACGGACGCGGACAATCGCTCGGACACTGATTCGGGTCGAACTGAGCTTTCCGAAAATGGGGGTCTGTACCATCATTCAAACTCACCATCAGCCAGGGCGAACCCATGCCTGGATAGCCCCGATCTCTGGCTGTGGATGCAAATTGCTGGGCAACCTTCATACCGTCTCTTGTAGCGGCAATTACGGCGGGGTCTGCTGCCACATCAATGCAATCAGCCCCTGCGAGGGTATATGCTAGAGCGAGATTGCGAATGGCTGGCAAATGCCCAAAACTAGCACCACAGATGAGTTTAAACCATGTACCCCGATCTAATGATTTCAAGGGTGAGGGATATAACACTGAAACTTAGGTTGATTTTTTTTGGCAAACGTTGAGGGTGGAAATATGTTTAAGTATGCTGGGTAAAAATGCTCATGTCGATCGCCCTCTATTAGCCTAAGTTGGTTCATGCTCCGATGTGTAAATTATATCCAGATTTCGGGGTCTGTGGCTAGGGCGATTCTTCAGAGGAGAGGCTCCGCCGAAGAATCATCTTTAATACTTCTCGGTTAAATTACGCTAGAAATTAGCTAGTGTAAATATATTATTTAACCTTGTCAGCCAAAAATATCGATTAAAGCTTTAATCTTGCTTTTAAATTAGCTGGAGCCAAATAAATAATCGATCGACTTTTTTTTAGGTTTGTAGGGCAATAACAAATCTTTGTCGGCTAAGGTTTTGAGGTAATTTCTAGCTGTGGCTGATAGCGAACAGACCGTACATCAACCTTTAGGATTGCTATATTTGTGCGAAGATTGCCGAATCTATCTGTTGTTGGAGATCGACGATCGAATCCGAATTATCTAAGATAATATCTGCTAGAGCGATTTTGTCAGCCAAGGACATTTGACTCTGAATCCGCATCTGAGCGGCTATTGCTGTCAGTTTATCTCTAGTCATAATTCGGTCTAATTGGATGCTAAGATCGCAATTAATCACCCAAATTTCGGTGACTAGATCGGTCATCTCAGCCTCAAATAATAGGGGAATAGCGAGGATTGCTGTACTATTAGGATTAAGAAGATCGATCTCTGTCTCGAAGCAAGTACGAACATAGGGATGAATTTGAGCTTCCAACCACTTTCGCTCATCGATAGCTTCAAAGATAATTTTTCCTAACCGATCGCGATCGAGTGTCCCATCAGATTGTAAAATACTCCTACCGTATCGCTGACTAATCCGATCGAGAATTGGTGAACCAACGGCTACCGCCGATCGAGCATAGATATCTGCATCCCAGATTGGCAGATTATATCGTGTCTGTAAATAGTTGGTAACTGTACTTTTGCCTGTACCGATGCCACCAGTAATTCCAATTAGACGCATAGTTTCAGGTTGGGATGTGAGGTGTTTAAAATCTACTAGGACAATTTAATTTTATGCGCGATCGTAATGTCTGGCAACTAATTCAAGCTTTCAATCAGTACCGTAGCAAAGAATACGTCCTCAGAAAATATACAAAACTAGCTGATAATGCCTTCTCATTTTTCAGAGGTACTTGTCATTTATTTTACCAAGATTTACCCAACCTAACGATCGATTCAGCTCCTCATGTGTGGATATGCGGCGATTTACATCTAGAAAATTTCGGGACTTATAAAGGTGATAATCGTCAGATTCACTTTGGAATTAATGACTTTGATGAAGGTGCGCTCGCACCTTGCACGTGGGATCTTGCTAGATTGTCTACCAGTATATTTTTAGCAGCAGATAATTTAAAGCTAGATCGAATAATTGCGATCGGCTTAGTTCAATCTTATCTGACTACCTATTCAAATACTCTAGTAGCGGGTAATAACATCGCCATTACCGAAGAAAATACTCAAGATGCGATCGCTGAATTAATTGATACTCTGCGTCAGCGAAAGCGGATAGACTTTTTGAACGATCGAACGGAAATAGTTAAACACACTCATCAGCTCAAATTTGACAAAAATAAAATACTAAAAATTGATAAACAGAGAAAAAACGCTATTAGCCAAGTTATTTATGATTGGGCAAAAAACCAGAGCAACCCAGAATTTTACACAGTTTTAGATGTGGGTTTTCGATTGGCAGGAATTGGTAGTTTAGGACTAGATCGATATCTGATCTTAGTCACAGGAAAAGGATCGCCAGATCGCAACTATTTACTCGACTTCAAGCAACAACAAAACTCCGCCCTCGAACCTTATCTAACCACTCCCCAACCTAAATGGAAAAATCCGGCCACACGAGTAATGAAAATACAGCAAATGGTGCAATCATCACCACCAGCATTATTGGAGGCGATTGAATATAATAATTATAGTTATCTACTGCGAGAACTTCAACCCACAGCAGACAAACTTAGTCTAGAATCAAGTAAAAATAACTTATCTCGCCTAGAAAAATCGATTGAAACAATGGCTCAAATTACAGCATCAGCACACCTTCATAGTAGCAATAAATTAGGAGCTGCGAATAAGTCAGATTTAACTTCTTTCGGACATAATCTAGATTGGCAACAACAGATTCTCATCTACGCCCAAAATTATGCCGATCGAGTGCGAGTAGACTATGATGATTTTTGTCGAGCCATCGAATAAATCGAGCGCGATGATTTTCCCCAAAATCCGTAAATTGTTACCAAACGATCGTCATCAAACTCATAACTAAGTAATAATAAATAAAGCACATCACCAGAATTCCATGGAACCCTTTACTCGATCGACGACAATCTCCATTATCTTCCTCATCAAAGCACTCGAAAAAACAGGTGAAAAATTTGCAGATGACACCCTCGCGAAAATGAGCCAAGCCTTCGCCATCATCTGCTATCATGCTCCCGAAATCGCCGGAGCAGTACAATTAGGCGATAAAGATATCTTGAGTCTCCATGAAGGATTATTAGCCGATATGATTCCCGCAGATCCGATTTTCTCAGTATTTTCAATCGCTGCTAATGCAGAGCCAAATCTAGCATTTCAGACAAAATTACCTGATGTCAAAGCAGGTAGAATTCTAAACGTGCTAGGATAAGCCTCACGCCACATAGCCGTATAGATATTTATGTTATTCCAGGAGGTGAAAACAAAATTACCGAATTCGATCGGTACTAAGACAGTTAAATGTCATAATTGTTTAACGATCTAATTGAGCTTAATTTTCAATGCAGCGAGCGTCATAAAACGATCGATAACTTCTTCACCATACTTATGAATTCAAATCAAACAATGGCACTCCTTTTATTAGGTGTTGAATCGACCGATGGCCATAATTCATTTGGTCACGCATTTATCGCCGGAATGAAGTTTGATATTTCGATGTTGAAAACTTGTAAAAAAGCAAGTGATAAAGAAGCCTGTTTGCTGACTCAAACAAATAGTTATGGACAAATCATTACCGAACTATATACTTGTTCTTTCTATCCAGATGGACAACTGCGGAATGACCATCGTGATATCCGAAGAGTTGAGCGAATGTACTTTAAAAAAGAACCACCTTTTGAAGGTGATGAATTTCTCACTAAAATTGTGACCTGTGAATTAATCGATCGACTTTTTGTCGGCACTGCTACCAAAGCACCTGAGCTATATATTGACCATCAAGAATTCAGATATAATTTATTTCTCAATAATTGTATCGCATTTGCTGCTGAAAAATTTGAGCAATACGCCCAAATTAGATTAGAGAATTCAAGTGAGGTATTATTTCAGACTGTTTACCTCCCAAATGTACTTGCTGACTCAATTCGTAAATACAAAAATTCTGATTCACACGAGCAAGAATCAAAGTTCAAGCCTAAATCATATTATGAATCAGAACAATTTTGGCGAGACATTGACATCAATAATGAGGCTGCAATCCTAGCTCGGTTGAAAGAATTAGGCATTGACTAATATATCGATTCTATTTATTCACATCTTGAACCACTGCAAAGATACTATTACTACAATAATCCAGGGCGGGCACAAGACCGCGCCCCTACACAATAATTAACCTGTAGGGGCGCGGTCTTATGCCCGCCCTAAATCTACGATTTAGTACTGGTGTAAGATCTAAATCTACCCATATTTAAGTTTAAACCGTAGAATAACTAAATTTAGTACCAACGTCGCTATATTTGCGATAATTATTGGTGTACTTTGGACTAATAATCCATAAACAAGCCACATTGAAACCCCTGCAATAAACGATAGTAGAGTCGGCAATGCTAAATCTTTCGTTGATTTAGACTGCCAAACTTTCAAAACTTGAGGTAAAAAAGCTGCTGTTGTCAATGTTGCCGCTATATATCCTACAAGATCGATCGATTTCATATTAAATTATTTCTTGTAAGCTATATTATTATTGTGGTTCACTATCGATCGGCTACATTTCTTGGTAAACTCGAACAAAGAAGGAGGATCTCTATGTCAATCGAGCTGCCGAAAGATAAACATAAAGAGGCTGTGGATTCCATTATCCGCTACTTCCGCGAGCACCGAGAAGAGCAAATCGGTAACATCGCCGCAGGTGGGCTACTCGGCTTCTTTCTCGAAGAAATTGCCCCCAGTATCCACAACCAGGCTGTAGCCGATATCCAGAAACGAATGCAAATTCATGTCTCGGATCTCGATCTTGAATTTCACGAGCAGGAGTTCCAGCATTGGCACAAGAGCAAGGATCGCTAATGATAGTGTAGCCTAATAATTCTAGTCAATATATTGCGGCTTAACTCATGATTGAATCCCCGTGTAGGCAATGTCTATTATACTGTTTGTTACCTTTGAATCTATTGAAGGAATATCGATTGTAAAACTATGCGCTCAAATGTCGATCCTCAGAAGATTGAACAACTCATGAAAGCCTTGGGTAGAGAAGCTCGTGGCTCTGGGTGCATCTACTTTACAGGTGGTGCTAGTGCTCTACTCATCGGGTGGCGTAGTTCTACTGTGGATATAGACATTCGCCTAGATCCTGAACCTCCAGGTATTTTTCAAGCAATCGCCAAACTCAAACAAGAATTAGACATCAATATCGAACTAGCTTCCCCACAAGATTTCTTACCCCCACTTCCAGGATGGCGCGACAGAAGTGTCTTCATTACACAGCAAGGTGAAATCTCATTTTATCATTATGATTTCACCGCCCAAGCTCTTTCCAAGTTATCTAGGGGATATAACCGAGATATTGAGGATGTTCGAGCAATGTACGAACAGAAATTATTTTCTTTAGAAAAACTGAGTGATTGTTTTAAGGAGATCGAATCTGAATTAATCCGATTTCCTGCTCTGAATCCTGCTTTACTGAGAAGTAGAGTTGAGCAATTTATCGAGTATTGTGAAAGTTATAGAGGAATAGATAATGGAATTAAATGAGTTACCAGGATCGGAGTTAATCTTACCTGGATTGGAAGATCTTTACCACGGCAGAAATAATACGATCGGTTCGCTATTAATATCGTTGGCGTAGCCTCTCTGAAAGAGACTCGCATCGATCCGATTAACCGCAGCAGGTTTAGATATTCCGAATGTGTCTCTAGTATCAGAGCCAGAACTGGCTTTGTATGAATATCTTCAGATCGATCGCGATGATGCTTATTCTTACTATAATGCTTTATTAAATAGTCTCAACAGTTTTTGTGCTGCACTCGAACTGAAATCCAAAGATCGATAAATAAAATCAGATCGAGCCTGATTTTGATGCTCCGATGGGCGAGATAGTTGATGGTAATATCGCGATGGAGCAAATTAGGTCGAATCTTAAATCTCGCTACAGCAAATAGAGCTAATGACCGACCGATTTAGACTAACAAAACCAGCAATCCAAGATATTGAAGAGATTGCCGATCGTATAGCTGAACAATCTGGGTTAGAACAGTCAGAAAGATTTTTAAGCAAACTAGAATCTAAATTTTCTAAACTTGTCACCTTTCCCCTACTCGGCAGAAAGAGAGGCGAGATTCTGACCAATATCCGTACCATAACCCTTAGACAACTATTTGATTCTTTACATGCCGATTGGCGATGATATCGAGATTTTACGAGTAGTTAGTGACTACAGAGATTTATCTACATTGTTTACCTAAGTGGATGAGTGAAAATTTTCTCGATTTTCATCGGGAGAGACTAAACCGTAGTGTTAGATATTTTGTTATGTCTCAATTGTAAGTAGATGTTATAATAAGCTATGGCTTCGTCTAAGTTCGATCGATGATGGAGATCTAGTCGAATAATTTTGATTTTAGCGATGAACTACCGAAATCACATTACGTTGGCGTAGCCGCGCTCGCTGTAGGTAATCGAATCAAATAAACGCGCTGGAGGGACTTAGCAAAGGATGATAGTAGCAAACACTCAACTAGTAAATTCTATAATTGAGTTAATTGAATCTTTACCGCAAGCAGAGCAAAATTTACTAACTCAGCGATTATTTTTCGACTCTTCTTTAATTAGCGAAGCAAATACATTAGATAATCAAGATTATCCTAGCTTGAGAGAAGTTGCAGATCTAGCTCAGATGGGCGGAGCATTTGATTTTCTGGAATACGAACCGGATTTATATTCGATCGATGATGGAGAGCTAGTAGAATGAGTCTAACCAAGGGTGATGTAGTAGTAGTTCCTTTTCCATTTACAGATCTAAGCCAAACAAAACTCCGCCCAGCAGTTATTCTTTATGTGCAACCAGAAGGAGAAGATATTACTCTGTGTTTTATTTCTTCTCAAAATTTAGATAAAGTAGATCGAGATGAACTAACCACCCTAGTCGATTCATCCTGAGTTTGCACAATCTGGATTTAAAGTCGAGTTCCAAAGTAAGAGTTAGTCGGATTGTCACATTGGAGAGACGATTAATTAAAAGGAAATTGGGTAGCTTGGGGTTTCAATTAATCGAAAGTCTCGATCGAATCCTAGTTGATATATTGCGGCTTAACTCATGATTGAATCCCCTGAAGTCGATGGTGGTCAATGCCAACCCTACATTCTATGAATACATTTATTTCAATTTTATAGATAGCTTCAAATGTCTTATCTTTATGACGACTTCGATTTCTCAGTCTTGGATTCATCCGAATTTAAGGAAGATGCGGTACGAGAGGATCTCATCGCACCATTGCTTCGTAGGCTTGGATACTTAGCCAATGGTCTCAACAGAGTTCAAAGAAGTAAGACCTTGGTACATCCATTCGTCATGATCGGACCAAAAAAAACCCAGTTAACATAGTTCCAGACTACACATTATATGTTCAAGACCAACCTATGATGGTGATAGAGGCAAAAGGGCCAAAAGAATCAATCTTTAACTCATGCCATGTTGAACAGGCTTACAGCTATGCAATACATCCAGAGATACGTGTACACTTTTATGCGCTTTGTAATGGTCGGGAGCTGATTGTGTATTCCATAAATCAGTGGGATCCAGTTTTACGAGTGAGTCTTCAAGAAATAGATAAGAACTGGCATCTTGTCGAGAAAGCACTCCTTCCACGATTTCTTCTTAACCCAGAACTCAAAAATTTTATGCCAGACTATGGCCTTGCCATGCTGAAGATGGGTGTTAAGCCGGGTATTCCACAAATCATTGCCTGCCCCCATCACATACAATCAGTAATGAAAGCAGAGGATGATTTATATGTCTTCAACACTACGACAAAAGTGGGTGATGTTGAGTATCTTGTAACTCTTGATATGTTAGCCTCACATTATAATGAATTACTTTCGCTTCTACCCACGCATGTCGCAAATTCTATATCTACCGCTATGAAGCGTGCACCATTTCAAATGCAACTAGAGGGTAAGATATTACTTACTTGTGTGGGGGAACTCTCTGAAGTAATCGAGGGTGCCTATGAAGAGTTTGCCTCCATTCGCGTCTCCGAAATTAATAATGTTGTATATGACCCCTCGGTTACACTTTTGCCTTACAAGCCAAGAAAAGTGGTCTGAACCTTTGTTTCAATAAGGTGCATTGTGGCAAAGTCACAATGCACCCAGTACTATTTCACGATCGATCCAAAGTCAGCCAACACCCGCGCATGATTGCGAACCAATCCTAATAGATTCAATCGGTTGTTTTTAATCTCTGGATTGGAGTCCATTACCAATACACTATCATCGCCGTCAAAAAAGCCAGTAATCGCGGGTGTAAGCTGTCCTAGCGCGTCGATTAACTGTTGATAGTTACGGGAGGCTTGAGCGGCTTTTGTTTGGGGTTCTAGGGCAATTAAACCATCATAGACGGCTTGCTCTGAGGATTTTTGGAAGAGGTTGGTTTGGACGATTTGGGTGGGGGATAGTTGTTGGGTGTCTAGGGTGCCTTGAGCGGCTAATTTGCTCGATCGATTGACAGTTGCATAGATATTTGCCAAGATACCGTTATCGCGAATCTGTTGAAGGAATACGGCTCGATCGCGGGTATCGAGTAAGTCTGTTAATGCGCGTTGGGTATATTCTGGATCGTTTTCACCTAAGACAGCATTTACCAGATCGTAATCGATCTGACGGTCTTCTTGGAGGAGATTTCGCAACCTTTGGATGAAGAAGTCTTGTAATTGTTGAGTGAGTTCGGCGGGGTTAGTTTGGGTACGAATTTTGCCGAATTCGGTGGCGATGCGATCGATTAAAATATTTAGATCGATACTTAGGTTCGCATTCCAAGCAATATTAACGATCGCATTTGCCGCACGTCTGAGGGCGAAAGGATCGGATGAACCTGTGGGCAACATCCCCAATCCAAAGATACAGACTAATGTATCCAACCTGTCTGCAATTCCGACAATTTGCCCTGTTAAAGTTTGGGGGAAACTATCTTCGGCGTTGCGGGGGAGGTAATGCTCGAAGATGGCGGTGGCTACTTCGGGAGCTTCTCCATTCGCCGCTGCATATTTACTTCCCATCACGCCTTGGAGTTCGGGAAATTCCCCTACCATTTGGGTAACTAAATCTACTTTGGCGAGGAGTGCGGCGCGGGCAATATTTTCGCATTCGGTAGGATTGAGTTTTAGTTGGGTCGAGATTAGGTTAGCATTGGTGACAATTCGATCGACTTTCAATCTTACCGAACCTAGATCTGCTTGGAAAGTCACTGCCTCTAATTTGGGTAAATAATCAGCGAGGGGTTTTACCAAGTCAGCATTATAAAAGTATTGCCCATCGGCTAATCTAGCGCGAACCACTCGTCCATTTCCTGCTGCAATAATATCCGACTTCGCAGGGTCGCCATTGGAAATCGTGATAAAGTGCGGCAATAATTCCTGTTTCGACGCATCCTTAAAGATCGGGAAATATCGCTGATGCGTCACCATCACCGTGGTAATTACCTCAGTTGGTAACTTGAGAAACTCATCATCAAATTTACCGACAATCGCTGTCGGATATTCTACCAGATCGATTACTTCTGCCAATAAGTCGGGATAAACCTCCGCTACCCCGCCCATGCTCGTCGCCGCCGCCTCAATCTGTCGCTGAATATCGATCTTACGCTGCTGGCGATTGACATTTACAAATCCACCAGCCAAGGTTTTTAAATACTCAGCGGCTGAAACGACGGAAACTGGTTCGGGATGGAGCACCCGATGAACGTGAGAAATTCGATCGCTTTTGACGATATCATCATGATAATTGACAATTTCGATCGGTAAAATCGCCTCATTCCACAGCGAAATCAACCAGCGAATCGGACGCGGAAACTTCAACTCCCCATTTCCCCACCGCATCAACCGTTTTCCCTCCAATTTAAAAATCCATTGGGGAATCAACTCAGTTAAAATATCTCTAGTATCTCTGCCGACGATCGTTTTTTGGATAAAGATAAACTCCCCCTTATCCGTCGGACGCAATTCAAAACTATCCAGCTCCACCCCTTGCTTCTTCGCAAAGCCAATCGCCGCTGGTGTAGGCTTTCCATCCTTATAAGCCGCCGCTGCTGGAGGGCCTTTTATTTCCTCTGTTCGATCGATCTGTCGATCGGGTAAATTAGTAATAACGATCGCCAACCGTCGCGGAGTACCATAAATCTTCACCCCATCATTCGTCAAAGCTTCCGCCGCCAAACTAGCCGGAATCATCGATTCCCATTGGCGCACCGCGTCACTAACAAAACCTGCGGGTAAATCTTCAGTACCGACTTCTAACAGAAAACTAGACATAAAGGGGGAGGGGGAGAGAGGGAGACGGGGAGACGGGGAGAGGGGGAGACGGGGAGAGGGAGCAAGTCGATCGATCCAAACGTCTCTATTATCCAACCTGTGCGACATCTAAATCCCATTCTTGCAGAAATTAAGTTATTCCTCAAATCAACTTTCCCCCAGTCCCCCAGTCCCCCCCTCTCCTCACTAGCCCACTCTCTGCGTTCTCCCCTTTCTCTGCGCCCTCTGCGTCACCCTCATGCTCCCTAACACCTTCCAAGTCCTCATCGTCTACAACCCAGCCGCTGGACAATCTCCTGATTTAACCAGTATGCTCGATCGAGTCGCGAATTTATGGCGCGATCTCGGTTGGCAAGTCGAAATTGCTGCTACTACCGCTCCAGGGGATGCCACCAGACGGGCACAGCAGGCAGCAGAAGCAGGGTATAACGCCGTAATTGCCGCAGGAGGCGACGGCACGGTTAATGAGGTGATGAATGGCTTGGTAGGCACGAGTACCGCCTTGGGCGTATTGCCCTTGGGAACGGTGAATATTTGGGCGCGGGAAATGGGTTTATCGATGGATATGCTCAAAGCGGCGGCTATATTAGCCGAATCCCAATTAACTAAAATCGATGTAGGGATGGCGGGAAATCGTTACTTTTTACTCATGGCAGGTATCGGTTTTGATGCGGCGGTGACAGCCACTGTGAATACTCAGGAGAAGAAAAGACTTGGTGCAATCGCATATATTAAAAAAGCTCTCCAAATTGCCTGGAATTTTCGCGGCACTCGGCCCAAATTAAAGATCGACGGGAAACGGGTACGCGGTAAAATTTTGATGGTGACGATCGGCAATAGTCAACTATATGGCGGAGTCGTAAAATTCACCGCTCATGCGACGATCGATGATGGACTATTAGATATCTGTGTGATTAAAGGTGAGGGAATGCTCTCCGCACCCCGCCGCCTAATCTCAATTTTTGCCCGTCACTATAACCGCGATCCTCAAGTTCAATACTATCGTGGCAGATCGATCGAAATTCGCGGGCGAAGAGGTAAACAGCTTCCAATTCAAGTAGATGGAGATTATCTAGGTCAAACACCGATGACTTTTCAGATCGTACCTAATAGTTTAACGATCTTAATGCCACCTAATGCCGACAGATCCCTATGGCAATCTCAATCTGTCAGCTCAGATTTTACCCCAATAGCTCCTGTCAGTTTGAGATAGTAGTTTTTAATTATGATTAATAATATCGATCGAATAAATTCGGATAAAATCTAGCTCGTATCCTATTTCATTCCTCTGCGTTCTTCGCGGCAATCACAAACAACTTCCACTAAAATCATAAAATCCTTCGCGCCCTACCCTTCTGCTAAGGCAGACGCTCCGCGAACGGGAAGTCTGCGCCAACGCGTTAAAAAAACATATGGAAGAATATTTACAAGCCAGTGAAATAATCGATTGGCAAAATCCAGAAATCTTAGATCTTGCCCATCAGCTTCGAGTGACACATCAAACCACCGAACAAATTGCTCGATCTTGCTTTGAATGGGTACGGGATAAAATTCATCATAGTCGCGATTATGAGATGAACCCTGTTACCTGCAAAGCATCAGACGTACTCAAATACAAAACAGGTTTTTGTTTTGCCAAAAGTCATCTACTCGCTGCATTACTTCGTGCCAATCAAATTCCATCTGGATTGTGCTATCAAAGATTGAGTATTGACAATCAACCCGTGTCGAAACTAATACCCAACGATATCCCCTGTACTTTACATGGTTTGAATGCTGTTTTCTTACCAGACTTTGGTTGGTATCGTGTCGATCCACGGGGCAATCGAGAAGGGATAAATGCTCAGTTCATGCCACCCCACGAGCAATTAGCTTTTGAGATTAAATTGCCACAAGAAGTCGATTTCAAGAATATTTTCGCCGAACCACTAAAAGTGGTTGTAGATGTTCTACAAAATTCTAAGACATGGGATGAAGTAATGCTCAATGTACCAGATATTTCTCCTGAAATGTGGCGAAAAGTCGAGCCATTAGCCAGTAGGAGCCAGTAGAATGGGCACTTCCCACAGACCGATCGTAACCGAAGCAATAAGAATTTATACTGTTTTTTCGATCTCCATTTCCTCCCAGATTATCTCTGTAAGAGAATCAATTCGATTGACAACTATTCGCACGTAAAATATCTCCAAGACAACCATTTAAAATGTCATGTAGGATATATTTGCATGAATAAATCAATCTGTGGGCAATGCCCACCCTACAAAAATGCAAAAATAATATTATGTTTGACATCATCATTCAAAATCTCGAAAAATGGTCGCAAGAACATAAGCTAATTGAAAGGAGTCTCAAGAATTGTCTTATTAGTTTACATGATGCTGCTATTGAGGAAGCAAAACTATTCCCAACATTCAATGCTAGTGTTGATATGATAAGTGGCTGGAAACTGAGTGAAATAAAACTAGAATTTGAGAATCAATCGCTAATTTTCAAACATGGAATTTTAAATTATCCTTTTATCATTACGCAAATAGGCTTATACATTGAAGAACCGAGAAGCTATTATTTTAGAGGGGCAAAGCCAATTGGAACATATAAACTTATTGCAACACTTGATGGTGAAGTAGATGACACTTATTTGATAGTCAATGATAGATTAATAGCTACTATCGATCGCCCAAACCTTATCTGAAAACCTATAAGATCGAACTATGTCACTCAAAAATACTGCTCAAGAAACACTAAGGATAATCGCAGAAGGGAAATATACCAATAGTGCTGGAGAAATAGTTGAATTTCTGGCTGCACAAGAAATGGCCGTCAAAAAGACAGTTTTATATACGCCGAAACAGTGATATGAACTATTAGAAAAACAAGTCTCTGATAAATCGACGCAACAACCTAAAATTGAGGTAACAAATGAAACAACTCAAGTAGCCGCTAATCGACTCGTCCGCATTGAGGGATGTACAGATCTGGGATTATTTTAGCTATTGCCAGAGATAATGGACATCGTTCATTATTACTTGGAGCTTGGGGTTGTGGCGTATTCTGTACCGATCCTAATCTAGTCGCAGATGTATTTGGTAATTGGCTGGAAGATCCACTTTTTTTAGGTTGTTTCGATAGAGTCACCTTTGCAATCTACACTTCAAAGAATAATTTAGAGACTCTCATAGCATTTCAAAAACGGTTTGAATCGTTGGTGTAGCCTACCGGAGGTAATCGAATAAGTTTGGATACAATCTAGGATGCTGGTGCGTTATGGCTTGCGCCTAACACACCCTACATCAACCTAATATACCCTACCTTCTACTCATGATTTGATTGAGAATAACTCGACCTTGAGGATTAGAAATAGTCAACCTTACTCTTCTGAAATCCTCAGCATTATCCACAGGTTCGCCGATTCCAGTAATGCGATAAGTGTAGCCTTTATTTGTCCACTGGGCTGTTCGATCGGCAGGATATGATGGATTGCGAATCACCAGTTTACGCCCTTGTCGATCGAAACCAACATACTCTCCAGTACGTCCATCAAGTATTATTTTATAACCGCCACCACTGTAAGATCCCAATGGTGCGCCAATCCCTTCTCCATCAGCATTAGCAACACTAGTCCACGCGATCGTGCTGATTAAAGCCGCCACACATATCGTCTTTATAAATTTTAGCATTTTGCCTCCATGTACTTTCCTCAGTTTTACTACAGCTTCCAATTTAGCCATTCCAGAAAGTTTGAACTGCTACATCTGTTATCATTAAATAATGTGGGTTGAATTTTGTCGAACGGCTTGCCGTCTGCGTCAGCAATCGAATCGATATATCATATTGAAGGAAGTTTCTTCCGTTCGATTCACGACTTCGGTACCTGCAACTTTGACAAAACCAATCCGTTGATATAAGTTAAGGACTGGATTATTCGATCGAACGCTCAGAGAAATTGCTGGGTAAATATTTCCGGCTGATTCGAGTACCCGCATCAATAGTTTAGTACCGATCCCTTGTCCGCGATATGCGGGGGCTACGGCAAATGCTAATTCAGGAATATCCGATTGGATATAACCATATCCATGTTCTTCAGATGTGAATAATCGCAACCAAGCCGCACCGATATATTCTCCCCCCTCTCTGGCGACAAAACCCCAATCCCCAATTCTCCCCCAATCTTTGACATAGAGTGCAAGATCGGCATTTTTGCGAACAATTTCTAATGATGATTCATGCGCCGCATACATTAACATTGTCCACAAACCAGATTGATCATCACTAGTTAGGGGGCGGATTCGATCGTTCATTACTTTTGCCGATAATTGATATTCTTACCACATCTCCAAAACCCTTCCCACCAAATAAATAGACATCTAATTTGACACGGGAAGGGAGTTAAGATCCAAACTACTCGACTAGTTTCTTAAACCGTTTCTTGCCAACCTGAAGCACTTTACCAACTAACAAATTGGCATCATCATAACTTAATTCCAGATCGGAAATCGACTCACCATCCAACCTCACAGCACCACCTTGGATTTGACGTTTGGCATCGTTACTACCAGAGCATAAACCGCTAGCAGAGAGAACTTGAAAGATTTTGGCAGGGAAATTGACAGAGCCGAGGGAAAATTCGGGAATACTATCGCCACCTGCATTTTGCCCTGGATTGGTAATTAGGGCGATCGAATCGCTTTGGGCTTGAGTTGCGGTTTGGCGATTGTGGTATTGGGTGACTACTTCGAGGGCGAGGAGCTTCTGCGCCTCCCTGGGGTTCTCTGGGATGAGATCCAGTGCCAAGTCAGTCAATAGGGTAAAGTAATCTTTGATGATGCTGTCGGGCGTTTTCTCCAGCTTAGAGTACATACTTAGGGCATCCTCGCCCAAACCAACATAGTTATTGAGAGATTTGGACATTTTTTGGACACCATCGGTACCGAGCAAAATGGGCATTAGTAAGCCAAATTGAGGCGTTTGTCCAAAATGGCGTTGAAGATCCCGCCCGACTGCGAGATTGAACTTTTGATCTGTACCACCAAGTTCTACATCCGCCTCAACTGCTACCGAATCATAACCCTGCATCAGGGGATAGAGAAACTCATGTAGGAAAATCGGTGTTTCCGCCGTGTAGCGGTTGGCGAAACCTTCTTTGGCGAGCATTTGCCCTACCGTCATGGTAGCGAGTAGCTCTAGGATTCGATCGAGATCTAGTTTAGACAACCATTCCGAATTGTACCGGACTTCCAAACGTCCTGGTGTGTCAAAATCCAAGATGGGGCGAACCCGATCGAGATAGGATCGGGCATTTTCGGTGACTTGTGCGGGAGTCAATTGATTGCGGACTTCAGATTTGCCCGTAGGATCGCCAATTCTGGCAGTAAAGTCGCCGATAATCAGTATCGCAGTATGTCCGGCATCTTGAAAAGATCTCAGCTTCCGCAACGGGATACTATGCCCTAAATGGATATCTCCACCACTGGGATCGATTCCCAGTTTAACCCGTAATGGTCGGTCAGTCTGGGCTAGTCGTTGAGCTAAATTTTCAGCCCGATCGGTGGAATTGGGCTGATGGGGGAAAATCTCACTCACGCCCCGAAATAGCCAATCTAACTGCTGTGTCATAAAAAATGGTCAAAATCGAATGAGATCTAGAACGGTTGCAGGTTAGGTTTATCTCAAAACTAATTACCTTCAAGCCTGTATCACTCTACCAGTTATGGCGAGATCCTTTCAATCCGATTCCGGTTGGGAGCCAAATTCTACGTTCGATCGATTCAATTGCTCAAACCATATAGCAGGGGTCAGGGGTGAGGGGACAGCGAAAAGTGCGGTCTTGGGGTCTCCCCTGTCTTGTCGTTTTTTTATTCGGGGGGAACCCCCGAATAAAAACGCCGCAAGTAGAGCACCTTTTCAAGAGAGGGGTCAGTTTGGGAAAGCTGACGCAAAGCATGGTTTGTTGGCGTAGCCTCCGCCTTGCGGAAGCATTTACATCTGTCCGAACCGCCCTGGCGGTTGCTATACCCAACATCAGCCGATCGAAACCCTGACACTCTGACCCCTGACCAACAGTTGACGAATTGTAGATAATAGGAGAAAATGACCTGAGGATAGATTTGCCAAAAAAACAGCATAGACATCTATCCTCAGATAGCAAATGCTAGAATAATCTCGAACCATATTCAACCGAGCATTCAAGATCTCCAGTGTCTTCTAAAGCTTTGCAAAACAAGAAATCAAACCCCAAATCAGCTAGCTACGCGCCAGAGCGTACCAGTTTCTTCGGCGGTATCGGCCAAATCGCTGGCGGTACTATGTTAGGTGTGACGATGTTAGTTAGTTCGGTGGTGGCTGGAGGATTGGTGGGGCTAGCGATTAGCTTCCGCAACTTGCCGGATGTGCGCGTACTCCGAAGCTACGCGCCAACAGAAACGACCTACATATATGATGTCAAGGGCGTTCAATTAGCAAGTCTTCATGATGAAGCCAACCGCGAAGTTGTCCCACTCAATCGGATTTCACCCAATCTCAAACGCTCCCTGCTGGCGATCGAAGATAGTCATTTTTATTACCATCAAGGGATCAATCTATCCGGTGTAGGGCGTGCTGTAGTTGCAAACATCAAAAAAAATGGCGTGAGTGAAGGTGGTTCGACTGTAACGATGCAGTTGATCAAAAACTTATTCTTGTCTCAGAAGCGAAATTATGCCCGAAAATTGGCAGAGTCAGTATTGTCAATTCGCCTCGAACAGATTTTTCGGAAAGACCAAATTTTAGAAATGTACCTCAATCAAGTTTATTGGGGTCATAATAACTATGGCGTACAAACCGCCGCCCAAAACTATTTTGGTAAAAATGCTGCCGATCTCAACCTCGCTGAGGGGGCGATGATGGCGGGCTTAATTGCTGCTCCAGAAAGATATAGCCCCTTTGCGAATATGAAGGCGGCGAAAAAGCGGCAAGGGGAAGTATTGGGGCGAATGTTGGATATCGGCTGGATTACTCCAGAAGAAAAAGCCACCGCCGAAGCTTATGAAATCAAGGTGGGTAAAATCAAAACTTGGCAGAGTAGTAAGCTACCATATGTAACAGATGCGGCGATCGAAGAACTAAATCAACGTTTTGGTCGCGAAACAGTCCGCAAAGGTGGGATGCGAATCCAAACCACGATCGATTATAACTTCCAACTTGCTGCGGAAAAAGTAATCAAGGATGCTTACGACAGGCTGGGGCGCAAGGATTATCAAATCAGTCTCGTGGCTGTGGATCCTCGCACTCATTTTGTCAAGGCGATGGTGGGTGGAGTAGATTACAAGAAAAGCAACTTCAACCGCGCTATCTACGCCAATCGTCAACCTGGATCTTCGTTCAAACCCTTCGTTTATTACACCGGATTTGCCACAGGGAAATTTTCCCCCGATTCGACTGTTGTAGACGAGCCAGTGCGCTATCGCGATGGGAATGGCTATTATTCGCCGCGCAACTACGGCGGTGGCTACTCTGGCGCGATGAGCATCCGCAATGCTCTGATGGTATCATCCAACGTGCCAGCGGTAAAAATGGGTAAAGAGGTGGGACTAGATAAAGTGATCCAAACTTGTCGCACATTAGGGATCAAAAGTCCGATCGAACCCGTTGTGTCATTACCATTGGGTGCAGTTGGGGTAACGCCGCTTGAAATGGCTAGTGCTTTTGCTACATTTGCCAGTAATGGTTGGCAATCCGAGACTACGAGCATCCTCCGCGTCACAGACAGCGAGGGGAATGTCCTACTAGACAATACTCCTCAACCGAAATTAGTCCTCAATCCTTGGGCTACAGCTCAAATCAACAGTGCCCTCCAATCGGTAGTTAGTGCAGGTACTGGGAAATCAGCCTCCCTGGGCCGCCCAGTGGCCGGAAAAACCGGAACCACCTCTTCAGAAAGAGACGTATGGTTCGTGGGCTACGTGCCCCAGCTATCCGCCGCTGTGTGGATTGGCAAGGACAACTTCACCCCACTCGGCGCAGGTGTCACGGGTGGTACCTTCGCTGCCCCTATTTGGCGAAGTTTCATGGAGCAAGCGATGAAAGATGAGCCAGTTGAGTACTTTCAGTCTCCTTCCAAGTTCAAACGCCCAGGGGCATAGGGAGTGGGAGAGGGGGAGACTGGGGGAGACGGGGAGACGGGGAGACGGGGAGACGGGGAGACTGGGAGACTGGGAGACTGGGGAGACGGGGAGACGGGGAGAGTCGTAAATATCCCTATTCCCTATCCCCTATTCCCTATTCCCTATCCCCTATTCCCTATCCCCTATTCCCTATTCCTTATTCCCTATTCCCTATTCCCTATTCCCTATTCCCTATCCCCTATCCCCTATCCCCTATCCCCTATCCCCTATCGATCGATTTCTGATTTCATTCTTCCTAGAGTGAGATTCATCTGCTCGAACATTTGATGAGGAGTGACACCAAATTGACTCATTTGGGTGTTCATCTGTTCGACAGTCATCTTCGCCATGAAGTCGTCGGAGAGTTCAAAGCGTTTCATGAAGATTTTGTACCGATCGAGTAATGTTTCCATTCGATCGATGAACATGACCTTGCCCTCGCGATCGAATTTACCATAACTACCGCCGAGTTGTGTCAGTTGTTGATAATCTTCAAACAACTGTTTGGCTTCTTGTTGGATGATGTCAGACTCAAAAAATCCCATGACGGAATAAATGGTAATAAGGTTAAAATTGAGAACGAGGGCACGACTTGAAGATGCTCTTGCTTTATATTCTAAGTCAGTGTCGAACCACTGAGCACGGCGGTTTACCGTATGAAAGGATCGGTTAATGTTTGAAACCACTACACCCAAAAATCGTCAACTGGCAATTATGCTAGCTTTTGCGGGGATGGTGATTCCCATCGCTGGATTTCATAAGTTTTATCTCGGACAACCCCGATGGGGTTTAGTATACTTATTATTATCCTGGACACCAATTCCCCATATTGCTTCAGCGATCGAAGCTGTGTGGTACCTTACCCAAGATAATACTCTATTTGGGGGCACTCCGAACCAAGGGCAGATCGTCAATCCGCCGCACAATTCCGTCAATGGGGTAGCTGAGGCAATTCGCGAGTTGGACAAACTCCGCGCTGATGGTTTAATCTCAGAATACGAGTTCGAGCAAAAACGCCGTCAATGGCTCGATCGAGTATAGTTGAAAGTTAATAATCTATCCCACCTAAAATATATTGACCCACGATCCTAGTCGAACAGTTCAATCGTTACTCAAAATGTCTTTACGATCGCGCATTCAAGAAGATCCCTATTATCGCTTTAAATCGGCGTTTGAGATTGCCGTAGCTGCGGATGCGGGGATTTCGATCGATGTCAATCAAGCAGGTGTAGATGATTGGCTCAGACTACCAGGGATTTCGATTCATCAAGCCCGTCAACTGGTAGCATTAAGTCAAGCGGGGGTACCTTTTTATTCTATCTCCGATCTAGCCGCTGCACTAAGTGTACCGATCTCTCGATTGCAATGGTTGGCTCCAGTATTGAGTTTTCAATATTATGACGAGTCTGAAGGTTTGCCATCGGTTAAGCTCGATCGAGCAACAGTTAGCGATCTGCTAAATATTCCCCAGATTGAGCCAGAATTAGCGAGTGCGATTATTACCGAACGCGATCGAAATGGTAACTTCAAAAGTCTAGCAGATTTTCAACACCGAATGGGATTATCTGGTAAATCGATCGCCGATTTAATGCATTACCTTCAGTTTTGAGCATTTGCTAAGAGTAGGGGATAGGGAATAGGGAATAGGGAATAGGGGGGACTTTAGATGAAAATAATACTACAAAAGATTGTATTTTTACTTTCGCCGGAGGTCTAGTACAATTAACTCGGTGCAGTCTCCGTCATTAGTACCCCTTGCATTTTGGTGAGGGTAGTAATTAATGATTGAACTTGTTCGTCGGGGCGGAAGACACCCAAGCCTCTGACGGTGACTTTTCCGGTACTATAGACATAGCGCGATCGCATATTGTCAGGGAGATATTCGGCGAGTAAATTCCAGGCGGGTTCTGCCATTGGTGTTTCTAAAATTAGATGTTGTTTGCCATCGGTACGAATGCGACTAAAGCCGAGTTTCTGGGCAATTTGTTTGAGTTCGACGATACTAAATAATTGTTGAGCTGGTTTGGGAATATTACCATATCGATCGTTCCATTCGGCGGCTATATTTGCGAGTTCAGCTTTGGTACTGGCTGCGGCGACGGAGCGATAGGCACTCATTTTTTGATCGAGATCGGGGATATAGTCAGCGGGAATCATCGCGGTGACTTTGAGGTCGATTTGAGTATCATCAACTTGGGGTATTTCCTGTCCGCGAATCTCTTTAATTGCTTCTTGGAGCATATCCATATATAAGTCAAAACCGATGACATCCATTTGTCCAGATTGTTCGGCTCCGAGGAGATTTCCTACGCCCCGAATTTCCATATCACGAGTAGCGAGTTGATAACCAGAACCCAATTGAGTGAATTCTTGAATCGCTCGTAATCTTTGTCTAGCTTGCTCTGAGAGACTGGTTTCTTTGGGATAGAATAACCAGGCGAAACTCTGCACTCCGGCTCGTCCGACGCGCCCTCGGAGTTGATATAGTTGAGCCAATCCGAAGCGGTGAGCATCTTCAATGAGGATGGTATTAACGCGGGGAATATCTAATCCCGATTCGATAATTGTGGTGCAAATCAATAAGTCTGCATCGCCATTACTAAATGTTAGCATGGTTGATTCGAGTTCTGATTCGTCCATTTGTCCGTGGGCGATCGCAATCCGACAAGAGGGAATTAGTTCCTGAATTTTACCCGCAGTTTCTTCGATGCCTTCGATTTTTGGCACGACATAAAATATCTGTCCGCCGCGATCGAGTTCTTGCCGAACTGCTGTGGCGATCGCGTCTAATTTGTATGGTGATAGATTAGTTTGAATCGGGCGGCGGGATGGTGGTGGGGTGGTAATTAGGCTCATTTCTCGTACGCCGGAAAGAGACATATATAGGGTACGTGGAATTGGTGTAGCGGAGAGGGTGAGGACATCAATTTGACTTTTGAGAGTCTTGATTTTTTCTTTCTGATTTACCCCAAATCTTTGTTCTTCGTCGATAACTAAAAGGGCTAGATCTTTGAATTTTAATTCTTTACTGAGGAGTTGATGAGTACCGACGACGATATCTAGTTCTCCAGTTTTGAGGCGGTGAAGAATACCTTTTCGTTCTTCGGGGGTACGAAAGCGATTGAGTAAACCAACGTTGACCGGATAGGGTGCAAATCGCTCTTTGAGGGTATGATAATGCTGTTGGGTAAGGATTGTGGTGGGTGCGAGAAATATGACCTGTTTATGGGCTGTGACGGCTTTAAATATGGCGCGAATTGCTACTTCAGTTTTGCCAAAACCCACATCACCACAGACTAATCGATCCATCGGTCGATCGCTTTCCATATCCCGTTTTACATCTTGAGTTGCCTTGAGTTGATCGGGTGTCGGTTGATAGCGAAATGAGTCTTCTAATTCCTGTTGCCAAGGGGTATCTTCTGGGAATGCAAAGCCTTGTTTTTGAGCGCGTTCGGCGTAGAGTTTTAGTAGGTCGAATGCTAATTTCTTAATCGACTTCTTGACTTTTGCCTTGGTCTTTTCCCAAGCTTGTCCAGATAGTTTATTTAATGTGGGTGTTCCACTCGCACCTTGTCGAAATCGAGATAATGCTCCCACTCCATCGGCTGGTACTTTTAGCGAACCATCTTCATATTTAATCGTCAAATAGTCGCGAATAATCCCATCTGTCGAGATACTTTCAAATTTGACAAATTGCCCCAATCCATGATTCCGATGAACCACATAATCCCCTGGCTGCAATTTATGTGGATCGACTTGTTTTGATACCGCTTGACGACGTTTGCGGACATAGCTAAAACTAGCTAAAGATTGCTGTCCAAAAAACTCTCGATCGGTCACAACTACCATCCGAAAAGTCGGTAGAATAAACCCTTCTAACTCAGCTACCCCAGAGTATTTGACCGCCACCGACGTATGCTGAATCTGGAGCTTATCGATCGCCGGAAAGTCACGAGAATTCGGTACAAATTGAGCGGGACAGTCATGTTCCTGTAATAGAGATACCGATCGAGAAGGTTGAGCAGATATCAGCCAACTCGAATAACTCTGCTTGTGATAACCGCGTAAAGTTTCGGCAATCTTGGCAAATTGATGGGGGACAGTTGGGATCGATCGACATGCCAGATTCAACCCCTCTCCAGCAATGGCCAATTCACCCAATTGGAGATAATTAAACCTAACCTGAATACTCCCCACCAGATCCACAAACTGACGATGCCAAATCGGTGTATCTGGATCTAAAGTTTCCCATTCTTCCTGAGTATATTTCCACCAAGAACCATTATGCGCCTTACAGCGATCGAACTCATCGATCGCCACCAGAGTATTACTAGGTAAATAATCTAACAAACAATACCGTTCATCGCCCCCATCCTCCCCAAACATTACCCCAAAATTTACCGGAGTCAAAACCAAACTTTCAATCTTATCTAAAGAGCGTTGAGTAGCAGGATCGAATTCGCGCAACTTATCCAACTCATCCCCAAACCACTCCAACCTGACAGGTAACTCCGCCGCAACTGGAAATATATCAATAATATCCCCCCGCCGACTCCATTGTCCCTCAACTTCAACTAACGGCACTCGATCGTACCCCAAATGCACCAACTGAGTACTAATCGCCTCCACATCCCCAGTATCCCCCACCCGCAAAGTCATACACCGCTGTGCAAACTCCTCTGGCGCAGGCAAATGAGGCTGCAACGCCTGAGTGGTACAAACGATTGCCAAAGTACCCTGCTGAGAATTGCCCGCAGTCTGCACCACCTCCGCCAACCCCTGCATCTGTCCCCAAATCATCTCAGATTCGACCTTATCCGCCTTGTAGGGCGACGATTCCGTCGTCGGGTAGAAATGTACCGTTTGCCAAGCCATCGCCTCCAATTGAGCCGCCCACCGCCCAGCCTCCTCCACCGTCGCCGTCACCACCAATAGATGCCGCTGAGACTCCTTTGCCAACGCTGAAGCCACCAACCCCTTGGGTAGACGGGGTAAGCCATTGAGATGCAGCATTCCCTGCTGTTGGAGCTTGGTGAGAAGTTCCGCCGCTAGTTGGGAACGTTCGAGCGTACGAATCAGAGCAGAAAAAGCCATTATTTCATTTCGCAGTTAGGAATAGGCAAATGAGGTTGGCAGTGAAAACCACATCACAGCAAGAATAGTCTAACCCACCTACCTCAACACATGAGACTGTAAGGGTAGGTTTATGCTAACAAACATCGATAAATTCAAACAACCTAGATCGAATTTACCAAAAGGCGGGCGGAAAGCCCCTAGCTTCAGCTATGGGGATGAACGCTGCTGCGGCTTTAGCCGCCTAAGAGCGATTGCAGGGCTTTAGCCCTAGTGTGCGCTCAAAACTAGTACTTGTATCTTCAGACAACTTACGCTAGAATGTCAGGGTAAGATTTAACAGCCTCATGTTAGTTTTTGAGTTTCGAGCCTACGCCAAATCAGCCCAGTTTGTCGCGATTGACGAAGCGATTCGTACTACCCAATTTATTCGGAATAAGTGCATCCGCTTCTGGATGGACAACCCAAAAGTTGGCAAGTATGAATTGAGTAAGCAATGTGCGATTCTTGCTGCTGAGTTTCCGTTCGCCAATAACTTGAATTCGATGGCGCGTCAAGCTGCGGCTGAACGTGCATGGGCGGCTATTTCTCGTTTCTACGACAACTGCAAGAAAAAGATAGCGGGACTCAAGGGTTTCCCTAGCTTTCAAAAAGACAACCGCTCAGTCGAATATAAAACAACTGGCTGGAAGTTGGCAGAAGATCGTAAATCAATCGTCATCACCGATAAAATTGGCATTGGCAAGTTGAAGTTAAAGGGCACTCGTGACCTAAACTTCTACCAACCAGACCAGATTAAGCGTGTGAGACTGGTAAAACGCGCCGATGGCTACTATGTCCAATTTTGCATTTCAGTAGACAGAGTGCTCGGGCAGTGGTCCCCCGCCCAGCAAGAGGTAATTTTGCCTACCAAAAGTACAATCGGATTAGACATGGGATTAAACCATTTCTACACCGATTCTAATGGTGGGCAAATCGAAAACCCTCGCTTCTATCGCAAAGCTGAAACAAGCATGAAGCGGTCACAGCGGCTAGTTTCACGCAAAGTCAAAGGTTCTAGTAATCGCAGAAAATCTAGGGTCAAATTAAGTAAAGTCCACCTCAAAATAAGCAGGCAACGTAAAGACCATGCTATTAAATTAGCGCGGTGCGTAATCCAATCTAACGATTTGGTCGTCTACGAAGACTTGAGAGTGAAGAATATGGTGAAAAACCACTGCTTGGCTAAGTCAATTAGCGATGCAGGTTGGTATCAATTTAGGGTTTGGCTAGAGTATTTTGGCAAGGTATTTGGGAGAGCTACGGTAGCTGTAAATCCTGCATACACAAGCCAAGAATGCTCTAGTTGTGGCGTAATTGTTAAAAAGTCTCTATCGACCAGGACACACGTATGTCAGTGCGGCTGTGTGCTAGATAGAGATGAGAACGCCGCTATAAATATCCTAAATAAAGGACTGTCTACCGTGGGGCACACGGGAAGATCTGCGCTCGACGTAGGAAACGCTTCTGGAGAGAACACCTCTATTGATGTTGGTGAAAGCCTATGTCAGTAAGTGTACTCGCTGAAAGAAGAATCCCCCCGATTCATCGGTGGGGAGTGTCAACCACCCTCACCAGCATCTGTCGATTCAATTTTGAGCATAAATTGTCTACTTCAGTCAATTTTGCTAAAATAGACATATACCTATTAAATCTCACTCATGTACACCTACACCCTATCCGAGGCTCGCAACCGTCACGGCGAAATATTCGATCGAGCAGCCACAGAGCCAGTATTACTCACAAAACAATCCCGTCCGAGTCACGTTTTGCTATCGGCTACGGCATACGACAAATTGATGGCTAAATTGGCTGAATTAGAGGAAACCGCTTGGGGTCATAAAGCTACCGAGGCAATCGATCGAGGCGAGATGGTGGGAATTCAAGCATTTACAGATGTCCTCACGAAAATAGCTAATGGCGAAGCTTGACGGATTGGGTAGTGTACTGGAATTTTTGATTGGATTGTCTCCAAAAATTTCTAACCAGATTGCCAAAAAGGTTTTAGCTCTCAATATCGATCCGCGTCCTAACGATAGCGAAAATCTCAAAGGTTATCCAGGCTTTTATAGAATCGATAGCGGTGAATATTGAATTATCTATCGTTTTACACCAGCGGAAGATCTGGTCGAAATAGTTCTTGTTGGTAAGCGTAATGATGATGAGGTATACGAACAATTTAAACGTCTAATGGGATAGCCAACGATCGATCCAATTATCGAATAAAAGTGAGACGATCCCCTCCTCGTGTGGACAGATCTCGATCGAGTGGGGAAATTCGTCCGCCTCACACCCTGTTTTTTGGAACGTTAGACTTCCTGAGCGAGTCAGCTAAAGATAGAGAAGTTAAACAAGCCCGTAATGAATGTTGCGTAACCTCCGCCATTACGCCTAAGATATGTTGTTGCTGCTCCGTTTTTTCCCATTTGAATTGACTCAGATCTATGGATTCAATGCCTGTGCCCCTTGCCGTCAATGAACGATCGACAGATTTAGAGATTTTTCTGGCAATTCAGGCACAACAGGTCAAAGCCTTGGATGTTCTGTACGATCGCTATGGCAAACTCGTTTATAGTATGGCTATTCAGATCCTCCACAACGTCGAAGAAGCCGAAGAAGTGACCCAAGAAACATTCCTCCGCCTCTGGGAGCACAGCGAAATCTATCAGCCCAAGAAAGGATCGCTCAGTGGCTTTCTCCTGACCCTGAGCCGCTCGCGTTCGCTCGATCGACTGCGATCGCGTAAATCTAGGCAACAAAAGCTACAACGAATCCAAACCCTAGCAGATTGCGTATCAAACTATAATCCCCCGCTAGATTTTGTTACAGTGCAAGAACGTGCCGATCTAGTTCGGGAAGCACTCAAGCAGCTTTCGCCTGCCGACAGACAGTTGCTAGAGACGGCTTATTATGAGGAGCTGAGTCAATCAGAGATTGCCGAGCGAGACGGCATTCCCCTCGGTACAGTCAAATCCCGCGCAAGGGGGGCACTCAAGAAGCTTCGCGCTGTACTCAACGATCTTATCTAATCTTCCCTATCCTACCTCGATCGCCATGACTCGCCCTATCGACGAACCCAACCACACCGATTTAATCGCAGGCCATATCCTCGGCGATTTGAGTCTTGAGGAAGCAGCTCGTCTAGATGAAGCGTTAGCTCAAACACCAGAACTGCGTAAAGAAATCGGGGCGTTCGAGGAGGCATTTTCTTTGCTGCCCTACAATCTGACGCTACTAGAACCCGCTGCAAGCCTGAAGGACAAAATTCTCAGTGCCGCAAGTCGTTCGATCGCAGCTAATAGTCTAGAAGCCCCCCAGACCAACGTTGTTCCCATTACCTCACCGCGTCGCCGCAATTGGAAACAGTGGATACCTATAGGCATCGCCGCCGTAGCACTAACAGCTCTCGGTTGGAATCAAATTCAGCTCGATCGGCAATTTCAGCAAGCGGCAGCTTTGCAACAGCAGCTCCAAACCATGAAGATCGAGGTAGAGCGGCTTAGGAACGAATCACAGGCCGATCGAGGCACGATCGCATTGCTCAGTCAACCCGATACCCAGATGTACCCGTTGATGGGCATTACAAACTCCAAAACCGGACGCATTTCCACAGCGCGGATTTTGGCCAACGCGGGCAGTGTCAACGTTACCCTCGTAGCCCACGACTTACCCAAGTTATCCAAAACTCAGATCTATCGGCTCTGGGCTGTTGCTACTCCCACCGCTGCACCAATGTACTGCGGACAATTTCGGCAAGATAGTGGGGGCATAGCGAAGTGGGTGGCTCCAAATGCCGCCTGTACTCAGAAGCCCGCACAGTTGCTGATCACCCTGGATGCTCCAACCGATCCCACGACTTCTGCTGGGCCACTGGTGATGAAAAGCATTTAAGCC
>JANMEL010000085.1:0-18011 GCA_031376885.1 Chamaesiphon sp. OTE_70b_metabat_96
TCAAAACAATCCGTAAACCTAATGTCAAGTTAATTATTGCCCCCTTTCCTGAACATATGCGTAGTGACGAGCCATTTTTCTTTGAGTCATCTTCTCAAACCCGCTTGACAACTGCGATCGCTTCTTAACTTGTCACGAATGGTTTGAGATGATTAATATACGAAAATTATAACTCGACCTTCAATCTCGATCAAGAGTGTTCCGACTCGATCGATTTGCTGACTTGACCAATCTTCTATTCTCAATTCTAAAATCTGCCCAAAATCTGATTTATTCCGAGTTAGCAAGAGTGCATTATTCGTTAGTGAAATTGCCGCTATTTTTAGATCCATACTCCCCAATCGGGGATAAGCCTTTCGTAAGCGTTGATGTTCCAAAGCAGCGGCGTAGCTAAAAGGGAGAATCGCAATCTTGAGATAATCGACCGCTACTTGTTGAAGACCTTGGTAAGCAAACACTTGCTCATCTAGCGTTTTTGCTCTAGCAAGAACACTCAACCTACCTTTGACTTGTTCTTCGTAAGTAATCACCGTTACTGCAACTTCAGGATTGTCAATAGTAGCCAGTCTTGCTAAAATTCGTTTTCCGTCTGCTCCATTGCGCTGAATAAGGCTAAGATGGTCAGTATCAAAAATGTACATTAGATACTTACTCAGCAGATTTACGCCACTCTTGTCCGAGCCGAACGGCTTCATCAAAAGTTGGATCGTGTTCACAACTACCCGCAATCTCCAACCACCAAGGATTTTTTATTTGCGAAGAATCGACTAATATCTGTTTCATCTGAGCGAGTTCTGTTTCCAAGGTTGCAACTCGCGTTTCAAGTTGTTGAGAGCATTCTTCAAGTTGTTGTGAAGTCATAGGAATCGATCGATTGAATACCTACAATACATTATAGCTCGATCTATAAACCTCAATCATTATGCGGCGTACTTACACTATCTTTAGCTGGCTGCCGTTGAGCAATCTGGATTAATAATCGTAATGCCTCATTGACTGCATCAGCACTCGGAAACATCTCCGCCACATCTGGCTCCAACCGCACGATCGCACTACCAAAACTTTTTCTTCCAGATCCTATTTTTCTGACTCTCAAACTCTTCAAGTCATATTCTGGTAAAAGTTCATCATCTAACGTTGGATTATCCTTCTTCATAACCTAGTGTTTAGACTCGTTGGTATAGCCTCGACTTTGCGGAACCGATTGTCAAAGTATCGTAACTACAGCTTTCTGTGCATCAGCATAGATTTTCAGTGCAGCAGCCATATGTCGATCGGATTCCACACCTTTCGATCGAAACCATGCCAAAGTTTCAGAATCGATCGATACAGCTACTGTATTGATTTTTGATGTAGGCATCCGCAATTTTGCCTTTGCAAAAAACTCATCTGTCAATGGTGGAATATCTGATGTATCGATCTCATCATCCGTCATTGCATCAATTCTAGCCCAGTCCGTTTTTGATGTATTGTTTGTAATTTCTTCTTTCATGAGAGAGTGCTTTTCTCAATGAGATGATGCGAGTTGTTTCTCGATCTTCACAGGATCTATTTTAATCGATCGAGAGTGTTTAGGCTCGTTGGCGTAGCCTCCGCTTTGCGGAATCGATAAAGCTCAATCCTCATCCAGCATACTTGTACACTGGAACTTCGGTGAATATGAATCGAGCGTAAATCTTGAGTCAATCCACTAATCAGGCAACTCGCACCATATTTATCAACTACTTCAGGCAAATTCGGCGAGTTCTAGCCATCTTTCGGTGGTGTTGTCGATCGATTTATTGATTTTTTTTAGTTCGGCGGAGAGGGTTTCTAGTTGGGTGTAGTTGGCATCGGTTGAGGTGGCTAGTTGATGTTCTAGTTTGGCTTTGTCGGCTTCTAGTTTGGCGATTTTGGCTTCGATTCCGCCGAATTCTCGTTGTTCCCAGGTGGAGAGGCGGCGTTTTTTGGGTTCTGTTGTTGGGGGTTCTGGTTTGATAGCGGCGGGTGCTGATTTGGCGGCTGTGTCTTTTTTGGCGGCGAGTTTTTCGGCGGTGGCTTCGGCTTGTTTGTAGTCGAGGTAGACGGAATAGTTACCTGGGTATTCGCGGACTTTTCCTTCTGCTTCGAGGGAGAAGATTTTTTCGACGGTGCGATCGAGGAAGTATCGATCGTGAGAAACTACGATGACGCAACCGTTAAATTCGGATAGGTATTCTTCTAATACTGATAGGGTTTGAACGTCGAGATCGTTGGTAGGTTCGTCGAGGATTAAGACGTTGGGCATACTCATTAGTACGCGGAGGAGAAATAGACGACGTTTTTCGCCACCGGATAATTTGCTAATGGGGGTGTATTGTTGGTTGGGGGTAAATAGGAACCTTTCCAACATTTGGGATGCGCTAATTTGTCCGTCGTTAGTTTTGACGTATTCGCCGACTTCTTTGATATAATCGATCGCGCGGAGTTGTTCGGTACCAGCTTCTTGCAAGTCTTCCGAATGTTGATCGAAGTAACCGATATGAATCGTACTGCCAATGTCTACTTTACCACTGTCGGGTGCTAATCGACCGATACAGATATCCATCAGAGTAGATTTACCCGCGCCATTTTCACCGATAATACCGATTCTATCTTCGGGTGAGAATTCGTAGGTGAAGTCTGAGATTAATTTGCGATCGCCGTAAGACTTACATACATCAACAACCTCGATCACTTTCTTACCAATGCGTCGAGTAGGTGTGGAAATATCTACCTTACCAGTTGTCTGTTTGAATTCTCTTTCTTGTAAATCTTCAGCACGTCCGATTCGAGCTTTCTGTTTGGTACTGCGCGCCTTAGCTCCCCGTTGCAACCATGCGAGTTCTCGACGTAATAAGCCTGCATGTTTGCGCTGGGTGTTTACCACAGATTCTTCAGCGAGAGCCTTCTTCTCCAGATAGTAACTATAGTTACCACTATAAGTATAAACATCACCTCGATCGATCTCAATAATCCGATTTGTGACCTTATCCAAGAAATAGCGATCGTGAGTAATCAATAATATCGCCCCACGATACCGACTGAGATATTCTTGCAACCATTCTACAGATAAAGCATCCAAATGGTTGGTAGGTTCATCCATTAATAAAGCATCCGGCTCGGATAATAATGCCGCAGCTAGAGCGATACGTTTGCGATATCCACCCGACAAATCACCTACCTTCGCCTCGAAATCAACAATGCCTAATTTGGTGAGAATAATCTTCGCTTTAGTTTCTACTTCCCACGCATTAGTTGCATCCATCCGCTGCATCACAGTAGATAGTTTATTTAATAACTCTGTGGATTCGTGATTTTCAGGATGAGCTAATTGTGTCGATATTTCTTCATAGTCTCTGACTAGTTGCATTTGTTCGCCACTATCGGCAAATACTTGTTCTAGTACGGTATGATTGGGATCCATTTCTGGCTGTTGGGGGAGATAGATGGTGGTGACTCCTGGGTTGAGGAGAATTTGTCCGCTATCGCTTGATTCTAAGCCAGCAATCATTTTTAAGAGGGTTGATTTACCGCAACCATTCATGCCGATTAAACCAACTTTATCGTTGGCATCTAGGCTGAAGGAACAGTCTTTGAGGATCTCTTTGATGCCGAAGTCTTTTTTGACGGATTGGAGGGTGAAGATGGTCATGGGGATTTTGGATTTTGGATTTTGGATTTTGGATTGTAACTAGAGATAAATCTAAAGATTTATGCCGAGCTAATAATGTAAGTTAAGTTGCTAGTTACTTCTTTGCCAGAGGGAGGGATAGGAGGATAGGAGGATAGAGAATGCTTTGGATAGTTCTTTCGTCCCCATCTCCCCACACTCCCCACACTCCCCACACCCCCCACACTCAAAAACTGTAACTAACAACTTTAATAGTGTGTGCCTGATTTGCGGTGGTGGATGGCGGTTACTCCGGTGGGGTTGAGGACTTTGCCTGTTTCTACTGTGGCATATAAGAGCCAATGATCGCCGCACTCCATGCGATTTTCGATGCTGCATTCTAGGTATGCTAGGCTGTCAGTGAGGATGGGGGAGCCGTTGGTTGCTGTTTCGGTATTAATGCCTGCGAAGCGATTTTCTCCTGGTGCGAATGGTTTGAGAAATTGCTTCATGGCGGGGATATGTTTACCTTGTTCGAGAATGTTTAATACGAATTTATTGCCTTTGTGCATGAGGGATTCGATCGCGCGTTCTTTGGCTACTGCTATTGTTAAGCCGGGGGGATTGAATGTTGCTTGAGATACCCATGAGGCGAGCATGGCACTAGATAAGTCACCTTGTTGTGTGGTGACTATGGTTAGGGAGCCAACTAGTCGCCCTACGGCTGCATCAACTCGATCGGTTTTGGATGCACTAACTTGAGATTTTGGGATGCTAGCTTTTTTGGCTTTCTTGACAGCTTGGGCGAAGTCTGTTCCGGTTTCTTCGCATTGTTTGAGGGTAATATCTGTGGGTTTGAATTTGACGCGGATTGGCTCGAAACCTAATTTATAGCCAGCATCTTTGAGTTTAGTTTCGAGCAGATCGATCGCTTCTCCACTCCAACCAAATGAGCCAAATACACCCGCTAACTTAGTTTTTTCGGCAGTCGATAAAATCACACCCAGAGCCGTTTGAATCGGCGTAGGTGCATGTCCGCCGAGTGTGGGGGAACCGATAATAAAGGCGGAACATTTCTCTAAAGCTACCTTAATTTCTGCGGGTTCGACAAACTCACAGTTAATTGATTGTACGCCGACACCAGCCTTAGTAATTCCTGCCGCGATCGCTTGCGCCACAGTCGCAGTATTGCCATAAGCGGAAGCATAGATCAACGCAACATTTAATTCCTGACTAATCTGTTTTCGACTCCATTCTCGGTAAAGATGAGTCAATTCTGTCAGACCATATTTAACTAATGGCCCATGTCCGGTAGCATAAAAACTAACGGGGTATTCAGCAATTTTATCTAAAGTTGCTTCAATTTGTTTGGCAGCAGGAGCCATCAAAGAGTCGAAATAATAACGACGATCTTCGGCGTAGGCTTCCCAACCTTCATCAAATACTTGATCGCTGCAAACATGACAGCCAAATAACTTGTCGGTATATAATATTTGAGTCTTAGGATCGTATGTTAATAATCGATCGGGCCAACGGGGAGTCGGTGCGAGGATAAATTTTAAAACATGACCTTGACCTAAATCTAAAGTATCATCACCCTTGATTTTGATAATTTTCAGATCGTCACGTCCTAGGATAGTAGGTAGGGCGATCGCCGCAGGATTTGAACAGACAAAGGTAATTTGAGGGGCTAATTCTAGGAGTTTTTTGAGAGTTTCGCCCCGGTTGGGATTGATATGTCCGAGGATGACATACTCGATTAACTTGACATTAAATCTGGAGTCTAATCCGGCGATGAATACGTCGGTGAAGGAACTACCAGGGGGGTCGATGAGGGCTTTTTTGTCGCCTTTGATGATGAATGAATTGGCGGTTGTCCCCTTTGCTAATCCGTATTCGATCTCGAATTTGAGTCGATCCCAGGTGCGGGAGCGGAGGGTGGTGGTGTTGGGGGCTAGGGGGTAGGCTTGGAGGTCGCGGGGTGGCATAATTTTTACGCAGAGTAGGATGAGTAAAAGGAGAACGCAGAGAATGGGCTAGAGATTGTTTGCTATTCTTTTGATACCTTGGGTTAGTTGTGGGACGTTAAAGTTGATGAGTAAGCCTAGTTTATAATTGGCGATGCGGAGATAGGTGAGAAGCTGTTTATTGTGTAGAGAGGTGAGAGATTCAACAGTTTTTAGCTCGACAATGATTCGATCTTCTACGACCAAATCTAACCGATAACTACATTTAAGATGAACTTTCTTGTAAATCAGAGGTAATGGTTTTTGTTGCTCGACTTTCAAACCAGCTTCTGTCAGCTCATAAAACAAACAAGATTCATAAGCTGATTCTAATAACCCTGACCCCAATTCTCGATGAATATCGATCGCACAACCAATTATCTTCCCCGAAATCTCATTTTCTTCCATAAACCCCTCCATATTACCCCCCACTAGCCCCCTCTCTGCGTTCTCCCCTATCTCCTCTTACTCTGCGTTTTAATAGTGATTCCCCACCCGCCGATGATGCACCGCCGTCAAACCCTCAGCCTTAGCCACCCGCCCAGTATCCACCGTCGCATACACCACATGATGATCCGCACAAGCCATCCGACTCACCACTTCACATTCAATATATGCCAAAGCATCCTGTAAAATCGGACTACCATTTTCCGCCGACTGAGTTTTCACACCTTCAAATCGATCTGCACCAGGCGCAAATCGTTTCAAGAAATGGCGCATGAGAGTTTGATAATTCCCCTCTTCTAATACATTCAGGACGAATTTATCGCCTACCTGCATCAGCGAATCGATCGCTCGATCGTTCGAGACTGATATAGTTAGTCCTAATGGTTCAAAGCTCGCTTGAGTCACCCAGGATGCTAACATCGCACTACTAGAGTCGCCTTTTTTGGCAGTGATAATATACAGCCCGCCACTAATCCGCCCTAGAGCTTTATCTAGATCGGAATCTAGAGACTTCATTTGTTTGATAGCTTGTGCTTTGGTGAGCAATTGTCCCAAATCTGTACCTGCTTCTTCACACAATTGGTAAATAGCTTCGGTGGGTGTTTCTTTAACGCGGATGGCGGGGAAGCCGATACTCACACCGATTTCTCGAAATTTACTCAATAGGGGATCTACAGGTTCGTCATCACCGCCGTATGATTCAAATAGACCGATCGATTGTTTGCTATTAGCTGCGACTAGAATGGTACCGATCGCGGCTTGTGCTAGCTCGGATATTTTCCCATGTCCTGGGGGCATAGCGATCGCAATCCCTTTACTGCGTCCGACTAATTCTTGCACTTCTTGAGGATCTGCGGATTTGAGATCCATCATTTCCACGGCGACACCTGTTTTGGTGATACCTCTCGCTAAAGCTTGGGAAAGCCTGTCGCTATATCCATAGTCAGCGACGTAGAAGACGGCTACGCTCGTCTCTGCCTTGGCTTTTAGTTGCGACCAGTCTTGATATCGTTTTACCAGTTCGTCCACGTTGTAGCGCAATAGCGGCCCATGTCCGGTAGCGATCGTAGTGACGGTGGGGAGTTCGCCCATGCGTTTGAGGGCGGATAATACCGATCGAGCATTTGGTGCCATCAAGCATTCATAATAGAAGCGATAGTCTGGCTCGATTTTGCTCAAGTCTTCATCAAAGAGGACATCGGAACAATAGTGCATTCCAAAGGCATCGCAAGTATACAGGATTTGGGTGGCTCGATCGAAGCTAAAACTCGTATCTGGCCAATGTAGGTTAGGCGCAATCACAAATTCGATTTCATGCCCTTTGCCCAAATCTATGACATCACCATTTTTGATAATCTGCTTGGTAAATGGTTGATGCACGAAGCCTTCGAGAAATTGAATCGCTACTTTACTACCAACAACAGTAGCGTTGGGTGCTAAGGCAAGGATATCTTTTACCAAGCCACTATGATCGGGTTCGGTGTGGCTGATGATGAGATAATCGATCTGACTCGGATCGATTAGCCCCTTGAGGGTGTCTAAATATAACTGACGGAATTTTTCGTGGGAGGTATCGACGAGGGCGAGTTTGTCACCGCGAATGATAAAAGAGTTGTAGGTGGTGCCATTTTGTAGCCCAAATTCAATATCGAACCTGTCACGTTCCCAATCTAGCGATCGAATTGCAGTAGTATCGATCGCGATATCTTGAGTCTGCATTGTCAGCCGTTTTTGAAGCTTATCAGTCAGTAGTACCATAGTTATTCACCTGTACCTGTTAACTCGTTAGGTATTAATAACTATTGTGACACGTTCTTTTTGCCAGGTTTTATCTAAAAATCGGATCGATCGATTAATCTTGGCTAATGCTATTCTGCTTTGGGCTATGGGTGGCGGTTGAAACCGCGTCTAAATAATCAAAGTCCGCCTACGCGGACTAAATACAATCGAAATAGCTCAATCATAATGTGTGCTACTTTGAGTCCGCGAAGGCGGACTTTGCATCACTAGCCGCGACTTCAGTCGCTGGTACAGTATTAACTCTCGATCGCACTTTATCACCATGACTGGGACATGGCGGCGCAGAAATAGACTTATCCAACCAACCTACAGCTTGAGAAAATCGCGCCAAAGCTTCATCAGGATTATCTTTGAGCAACAATACTAACGCGGCGGCGGCTTGCTCCTTGGCGCGTGCTGGGCGATTGGATTTGAGTTTATGCCAATTGCTTTCATCGATACGCAGACGTTCGGCGAGTGCCTGAGCGAGTTCTAGAGTAGTAAGATCCGTTGTTGTGGGCGACATGGGAGTTATGAGCCAAATTTAGGCATATTAAGCGTAGCTACCCTCGATTGTATCTCTTATGACCCAAAGTGCTGTTCCCGTTGATGAGAAAACCGAATTAGAGCGCGATATCGACGAACTAGAACAATCGATCGCCGATCTCAAACATCGTTATACAAATATCCAACTAGCCCAACAAGAGCAAATTGTTCTACAACGCGATCGCAATGAGCTAAAGCAAAAGGGCAACAAACATCCAGAAGTTCGGCATGAATTAGAGATGATTCAATCTCGGTTGGAAGAATTGGCAGCGATTCTCGAATCTCAATTGTGGAAGTGGGATCCATTCTGGGATATAGTCAGATTTATGGGTTTGGGAATTGCGATCGGTTGGGGTTTGTGTAGTTGGGGTCGATAGATATGGATTTTTTTAACGCGAAGGGCGCGGAGGATTTTGGTGGGTTATGGGGTTTATTGATAAGTACCGCGAAGGGCGCAGAGGGGTTTGTTAGTGGGCATTAGAATTAATCGATTTATTTATTTATTGTTGACAATCCTAACTATATTCATCATCACATCACCTAGTCTGGCGACAGGAAAAAAGTTAGCCCATAACGATCTGGTAAATATCCAACAGGTTGCACCGACTATTCGTCAGGATATCCGTTATGCCACGGCAAATAATTTTATGAAGCGAAAGCTTTATCCTGTGGCTCGATGTCTATTACACGAACAGGTGGCGCAACAACTAAAACAGGTACAAATCGAATTAGCCATAAATAATCTAGGCTTGAAGGTATTCGATTGTTATCGTCCACTGTCGATCCAAAAACAGATGTGGCAAATCCTACCCGACAATCGGTATGTGGCGAATCCTGCCCAAGGTTCTAGACACAATCGAGCTTCAGCGATCGATCTAACTTTGGTCGATCTTACCACGGGTAAAGAGCAAGAGATGCCCTCGAAGTTTGATGACTTTTCAGTTCGATCGCACATCAATTATGATGGTGCTAGCCCAACCGCAAAAAGCAATCGTCAAGTCTTGCGAGTAGCAATGGAAAAACACGGCTTTAAAGGCATTCCAACTGAATGGTGGCATTACGATAGCCTCGACTGTAAAAAATATCCACTGCTAGATATTCCCTGGAAATAAGTCGAATAATTAGGGGGCTAATCTATCGATCTGCCACTGTCCATCTATTAGTTGATATCTTAACCGATCGTGTAGTCTACTCGGACGACCTTGCCAAAATTCGATCTCTTGAGGGATCACCCGAAAACCTCCCCAATGATCGGGTTTGGGAATTTCCCGATCGGCATATTCTAGCTCTAGTTGTTGTAGTTTGGTTTCTAAGATCGATCGATCGGCGATCGTCGTACTTTGATCTGAAGCCCAAGCACCCAGTTGACTACTCACTGGGCGGCTGTGAAAATAGGCTGTAGCCTCTCTTATTTCCACTAATTCTGTTTTGCCCTCGATCCGAACTTGACGCTCCAAATCGCCCCACAGGAACACTAGAGCAGCATAGGGGCACTGCTGTAATTCGACCCCTTTTTGACTGTTGTAATTGGTATAAAACACGAATCCGCGATCGTCAAATCCTTTGAGTAAGACAATTCGCGCGGAGGGTTTACCCTCGGTGGTGACGGTAGCTAGGGTCATGGCATTTGGCTCTAGCAGATTGGCAGCGACAGCTTGCTCGAACCAGATTTTGAACTGTTGGAACGGATCTGCGCTAACATCTGTTGCTAACAATCCAGCCTGGGTATAGTTTTTGCGTAAATCGGCGATGTTGGTCATTTCAGTTTGAGAGTTTTGAAAGATTGGCTAATTTTGGCTCGATCTGTCGATCGGGTGGTTATCCGATCCATCGAGTTGATAGAATTGATAATCCACCATTGGCGAGTAACGTGCAAATTACTTTTCTCGGTACATCTTCAGGTGTCCCCACTAGGTCACGCAATGTTTCTAGTATTGCTCTAAATTTACCCCAGCGTGCAGAAGTCTGGCTGTTTGATTGTGGTGAAGCCACCCAGCATCAATTACTGCGCTGTGATGTCAAAATCAGCCAAATTAGACGGATTTTTGTCACCCATCTTCATGGCGATCACATTTTTGGATTGATGGGGTTGTTGGCTACTTATGGCATGGCGGGTAGCCCAGATCGAATCGATATTTATGGCCCTAAGGGGTTGGATGAATATCTTCGGGCATGTCAGAAGTATTCTTATACCCATTTTCATTATCCCTTAAAAGTACACATAATCGAACCAGGAATTGTATATCAAGAGACAGATTTTACAGTGACTTGCATTCCGCTCAAACATAAAGTTCCGGCTTTTGGCTATCGGGTGAGCGAAACTGACAGAGCTGGTAGATTTAATTTAGAGAAGGCGAAGGAATTGGGGATTCCATCTGGCCCAATTTATGGGAAACTGAAAAATGGAGAGACAGTAATCTTACCAGATGGACGGACTATTCACGGTCAAGAGCTATGTGGAGAAACTGAAATCGGGCGCAAATTTGTGTACTGCACTGATACGGTTTATTGTGAAAATTCGGTCGAATTAGCACGAGATACTGATGTATTGGTACATGAATCTACTTTCGCCCATGAAGATGCAGATATGGCATTTGACAGGCTCCATTCGACGGCGACGATGGCAGCTCAAGTAGCTTTGGGTGCGGGAGTTAAGGAACTAATTTTGACTCATTTTAGTCCGCGTTATGCCCCTGGTAATTCGATCGTTTTGGACGATCTATTGCAATCGGCTCGATCGATATTTCCGAATACGCGAATGGCTTACGATCTGATGACTTACGAGATATCACGGAGAATTGGTTTAGAATAAGTCATAATTATCGCTCGATCCTCATCCGCAGGAAACAAGCCTAACGAAAAGACTTTAATCGGGGGTCGCTCTAACCCCTCAGCCATCTCCAAGATATTTACTATGAACTCTGGAATCCCCACAAATTCGATCGTCGATGTCAACGTAGCTAATGATGTTTACTATCCTAGCCCGATCGAGTTGGAGTCTACCGCAATCTCGCCTAATGGCATGATTAGGTGTTTGGAAATAGATCCATTATTGGGCGAGCCGCTTGAGTCTGATGCAAATTTTTCACCGGATTCCGCGATCGAAACTTTGTATGAAGGTAATCGTAGATTCGCCGAACATCGAGTCATCCATCCTCATGAGGATACTTTCAGACTGGAGGAAGTCGCTAAGGGGCAAAATCCATTTGCAACGATTTTGGGTTGCTCTGATTCTCGCGTACCATTACCATTGATCTTTGACCAAGGTTTGGGCGATTTATTTGTGGTCAGAAATGCCGGAAATGTAGTTACGGATACAGAAATGGGCAGCATAGAATATGGTGCTTTCGTATTGGGCACAAAGGTGGTTTTTGTACTAGGGCATTGCCGTTGTGGTGCAGTAAAAGGAGCCGTTCAGAATATCAAATTACCTGGCAAAATTAACTGTCTTTTGAACCTAATTAAGCCAGCAGTTATTAGTACGGCAGATCTACCAGGCGATCGATTAACTAATACCTCGATCGCCAATATCAGAAATCAAATCCTCAAGCTAGAGTCTTCCGCAGTTTTGTCGGAATTAGTCGCCATGGGCGAACTAAAAATAGTCGGCGGCTTTTACAGTTTGGATACAGGATTTATTACGCCTGTGTAAATTAGTTGCTCGATTTTGTCTCTCGCTTGGAGATTCGTGACAATCGATCCGGATCGGGCCGATTTTGTGAGAAAATTGTAGGCCATGAGTTAAGGTCTGGGATCGGCCGATCGATTGGAAACAAGACTTCAGTAACATAATTAGTTTAGTCATATGCAAGTAGGCGACCGAGTTCGTGTTAGTACATCAGTAGTTATTTATCATCACCCCAAACATCGCGGGGAAGCGATCGATATCATCTCTCAAGAAGGTACAATCGATAAACTTGCCAATGAATGGAAAGGTCGTCCCATCAGTGCCAATTTTCCCCTAGTTGTGAAGTTCGATCTCGATCGGTTCAAAGCCCATTTGCGCGCCGATGAGTTGGAATTGATTTAAACTCGGAGCAGTCGATAGAACCAGTCTTCGACTAAATCGCCCCAAGCGGATTGGGAGAAGACGGTTTCGGCTGCATGACGACAATCAGCTCGATCGATCCGATCTAATTTACCGATCGCCGTCACCAAGCCCTCTATACTGTCTGGTTCGACCAAAAACCCTGTTTTACCATCGGTGATGATTTCAGAGGGGCCACCGCGTCGATAAGCGATGACTGGGACACCGCAAGCCAAGCTCTCGATCGCCACATTCCCAAAGGCTTCGATCCAGCGGGGAGTCATCAACATGCCGCGACATTCCCTCAAAACTTGTTGTAAATCATGGGTAGACAGGAATCCCAGATATTCGATCGGTGCGTTGGGGTAATCTTGTTGAATTTTCGCCCAGTATTCTGGATCCTGAATTTTACCCATGATTTTGAGTGGGATCCCCGTAATTTCCGCAGCGGCGACGGCATCTTCGAGAGCTTTTTCGGGAGAGATTCGCCCTAGCCAAGCGATCTGATCTTTGGGCTTGTCGCAATACTGATAAATATTTGGATCGACACCGCTTCCACCCATCACAAAACAAGCATCAGCAAAACTAAATGTCTTGGCTTGAGTGCGAGTACAGACACCAATTGTACCAGGATAATCGATAGCTACTTTGGCAATGGCTAGATCGATCGCCTCGATTTGAGCACCCATACTCACAAAATGGGCGATGGTGGTATCGAAAAATGGCACTAGATAAAAAGGCAACCAATCAAAAGCAGTATTAAAAATAATGTCATAATCACCCTGGATCGATCGAGCCAGTGCCCACATATTTGCCAGCACCGGATTACTAGGCATCACAATCGGCGCATCAGTACCCTGGGTTTGAGCTGTCAGTTGCAGCTCTCCAGGAACTTGAAGGATATCTAGATCCCCAAGTACCGAACCTGCGGGGGCGATAATTTTGATAATATGTCCCCGACTCCGAAGTTCCCGCGCGAGATTAGCAATGGTTAATTCTACACCCCCACCCAAGCCAGAACCCAAAGCACCAACTGGAGTAGAGAGAATCAGGATTTTGAGTTTGGGGCGAATCATAGATAGGGAATAGGGGATAGGGGTTAGGGGATAGGGGGGAATTTCGCCTACCTTTTCTCTTGGCAACAAATCTGAGCACAGATTATCAGCTTAACCTATACGCATTCCCCCCTCAAAAGAATTCGTTCTATTCCCTATCCCCTATCCCCTAATCCCTAATCCCTCACCCCTCACCCCTATCCAAACTGTCCCAAACAAGGCAAAATTAAAATAATCCGGTAGCACCAACCCTGAATTCCCACATGTCATTTGTAATCGTCGATAGTCAAAATCGTCTCACCGATTTAATCAACCGTTACCGCCATCGGGTGGATTATCTAGCGATTAGATTAGAAGAATCTGAAGGTACGGATATTCTGATTCGCGGGGATAAAGTCGAAACCCTGAGCGAAGATATCGGTGTCGGTGGACAAGTTCGAGCGTGTTATAAGGGTGGTTGGGGTTTTGCTAGTTTCAATCGACTAGATACCCTTGTCGATCGAGTGGAAGAAGCGATCGCCGCTGCCAGAATTATCGGTGAAGATGAGACAATTCTCGCACCGATCGAGATTATCCAAGCTAGTTGTAGCTTACCCCTGTTTGGTAGCGATCCGCGCACGATGCCGATCGCCAACAAAAAAGCTCTATGCGAGCATTACAGCGAGATTTTACAACATACCGATCCTAGAATTGCCACTACCTCCGTTCGATATGGCGATAGCTCCCAACATATCATCATCGCCACCTCCGAAGGTACCCTCATCGAGCAATCCTGGGTAGATATGGAGATTCGGTTTGCAGCTACCGCCAGAAATGGGGATACCGTGCAAACCGGAAGAGAAACCCTCGGATCTCGCAAAGCTTATGAAGACATGGTAGGACTCGATCGACAAGTCCAAAGTGCCGCTCAACGTGCTGTAGCTGCCCTCTCCCTGCCCCCTGTCAAAGGAAATGCCTATACAGTCGTTATCGACCCCATTTTGACAGGATTATTCGTTCATGAAGCTTTTGGGCACCTCTCAGAGGCAGACATGGCTTATGAAAATCCCGATCTGTTGGAAGTGATGACTATGGGGCGAAGGTTTGGCTGCAAAGAGTTGCAGATTTTTGATGGGGCTGCGCCTGAAGGTCATCGGGGCAGCTATTTGTACGATGATGAGGGTACGCCAGCGACTACCACCCAATTGATTGAGGATGGGGTGTTAGTCGGGCGGTTGCACTCGCGGGAGACGGCGGGAAAATTGGATGAAGTGGCGACGGGAAATGCCCGATGCTTGAATTATCATTATCCGCCGATCGTGCGGATGACGAATACTTGGATCGATCGCGGGAATACCCCTGTTGTGGATCTATTTGCGGGGATTAAGGAAGGTGTCTATGCCAAAAATTGGCTGGGTGGGATGACTAATGGGGAGATGTTTACGTTTAGTGCTGGTGAGGCTTGGATGATTCGGAATGGTGAGATTGCGGAGCCTGTCAGGGATGTGACTTTATCGGGGAATGTGTTTAAGACTTTGGGGGATATTGAGGGGATTGGGGATGATTTCCATTGGGATGAGTCTGGCGGCTGTGGTAAATCGGGTCAAGGTGGCTTGGCTGTTGGGGTTGGTGGGCCGAGTTTACGGATTCGAGATGTCGTTGTTGGCGGTGAGGCCATGGATGATGAGTAGGCTCACCGAGGTGGAGCCAAAATATCTTTGGGATTTCTTCATAATTTGATGGTCAATAATCCCAGTTTACAACTCTCGATCGGGCGATGTCCGATCGAGAAGAGACGAGTTTTCAGTATGTTCAGTACCAAAATGGTCGATTAAGGGTAGACCTCCGGCGACATCGTAACGATCGGCTCGGATCGCCATTATAGCACCCAATCGCAGTTCTACATCATCAAAATAATTGATGTCGCGATCGATCGACGTTGCCAAAAATTGCACATCGATTCAGCAACGTTGACTGGTTTGGAATTTTGGAAAAACCCGTTAAAATCAGATCGGGCGAGATTTTTTTTAATATTCAGTTATGACTGTGAGTGATACTAGCGATCGAACTACTTTTGATGCCATTATTATCGGTTCGGGCATCGGTGGATTAGTTACGGCGACTCAATTAGCGGCTAAGGGTGCTAAGGTATTGGTACTGGAGAGTTATTTGATTCCGGGTGGGAGTGCGGGTTATTTCGATCGCGATGGCTATCGATTTGATGTTGGTGCATCGATGATTTTTGGCTTTGGGAAGGAGGGTACGACAAATTTGTTGACTCGTGCTTTGGCTGCTGTGGGTGAGAGTATTGAAACTATTGCCGATCCGGTACAGATTCATTATCATTTACCAGATGGGTTGGAGTTGAAGGTTCATCAGGATTATGAAAAATTTTTACAGGAGTTGATATCCAAATTCCCCCATGAGGCGCAGGGCATCCGACAGTTTTATGATGAGTGTTGGAAGGTATTTAATTGTCTGAATGCGATGGATTTGTTATCCCTGGAAGAGTTGGGATATTTGACTCGCGTGTTTTTTCAACATCCGGCGGCTTGTCTGGGGTTAGTCAAATATTTACCTTTGAATGCAGGGGATTTGGCGCGGAAGTTTATTCGAGATCCACAGGTACTCAAGTTTATTGATATCGAGTGTTATTGTTGGTCGGTAGTACCTGCGGATCTGACTCCCATGATTAATGCGGGGATGGTATTTGCCGATCGACATTATGGCGGTATCAATTATCCTAAAGGCGGTGTCGGACAAATTGCCCAGAAATTAGTATCTGGTTTACAAAAGGCTGGCGGCGAGATCCGCTATCAATCGCGGGTGACAAAAATTCTGACCGAAGGAGGTCGAGCTATTGGTGTAGAATTGGCAAATGGCAAAACTTTTCACGCCAAACGCATCGTTTCTAATGCTACCCGATGGGATACTTTTGAGAAGCTCCTCCCCAAAACAGAAATGCCCCCCAAAGAGCAAAAATGGCAAGAGCGTTATCAAAAATCACCCGCTTTCTTGAGTCTCCATTTGGGTGTAGAGGCCGATCTACTTCCGGCTGGTACTGAGTGTCACCATATCTTACTCGAAGATTGGACGAAGATGGAAGAGCCAGAGGGCACGATTTTTGTATCCATCCCCACTTTACTCGATCCTAGCTTGGCACCAGCAGGGCATCATATCATTCATGCCTTCACCCCTAGCTGGATGAGCGATTGGCAAAATCTGTCGCCGAGCGAATATGAAGCCAAAAAAGAAGCACGAGCGGGAGTAATCATCGATCGATTGTCGGCGATTTTTCCTGACTTGGATCGACGATTGGATTCGATCGAGATCGGCACCCCACGCACCCATAGACGCTTCCTCGGACGTGCCGATGGCAGTTATGGCCCAATTCCCAAACGCAAGCTTCCAGGCCTACTCACGATGCCCTTCAATCGCACTTCCATTCCTGGTTTATATTGTGTGGGCGATAGTACTTTTCCTGGGCAAGGTTTAAATGCTGTAGCATTTTCTGGTTTCGCTTGCGCTCACCGGATTGCGACAGATCTAAGGATGTAGGTTTCTAGCAAATAGGCGCAATTAATTCATCGAAAATTGCGCCTCATATTAGTCGCCTGACCCCTGTTTCATTATTTGAAATTAAATGGGTCTATTTCTAGTGACTTGACTTTTTTGGTACCTCTTGGTGGTGAAAATCTGAAAGTTTTCCTGAGGATCGTTGGATTGGAATTACGGCTAATAATTTTGTCAGCGATCGCAAAAGTTACTCCATTAGATTTGCCAGCAATTTCTATTTGTTTGACTGCTGCTGTTTCCGGTTGAACCGAACTGTTAAATATCCAGTTTTCAGTTTTATTTTCGTAGCTGTAATTGTACAATTCTTCTCCTTCAAGTTTTCGTCTAGTGCCTTGGAGATCTCCGGTTTGCCCCTTGAGTAAACTAGTGAGAATATTATTATTACCTGCTAAATTGCTCATTGTTTCTCGACGATCGGCTTCATTAATACTCATGAATAAAAATGAGGATGTACCAATCCAAAATGAGTCAGATCCATTATTAAAGTTAGCAATAGTAGTTTCAGTATATTGACGACGTTCGGGGCGATAAATCCAGACTTTTTTACCGTTAGAAATAATCTGATAAGTAGCTGTGATTTTCCCCTCTGGAGATGTAAATATTAATTCAGTAGCAAACTTATTTCCAGTTTGGGCGATCGTTTTGATTCGAGCATACATTTTGACATTCACACCATCGCTTCCGGCATCGATAGTCATTTGTGATTCGGTTTCAGCTCGATCTGTTTTCCAGAATACACCCAAAGCCCTAGTCAGTAATCCTAGATCGGGTGTATTGGTGGGCGACGGTAAAGCTTGAGGGGTGGGTGTGGGTGATGCTGATGGTTTTTGAGCTGGTTGAGCTTGAGGGGTGGGTGCGAGCGATGCTGGTGGTTGCTGCGCGCGACTAATAGGAGTCAAGCCAATGAGTATGACTGAGAGCGCGATTCCTGTCGATAATTTGAACATATCCACCATTTGTAGGTTAGCCAAATTTTACAACTAAGG
>JANMEL010000100.1:0-19303 GCA_031376885.1 Chamaesiphon sp. OTE_70b_metabat_96
CAATGGGGGGTCTGGGGGTCAGAACCCCCAGATCCGGGTTCTGTCCTCACTAGCAACAATCGCAACCCACAAGTATTTATCATTTACGGATCCGCTTCCCAGCTAGTAGGGACAATCAATGAATTGCCCCTACTAGGTGGGAAGCGGATCGCCCAATTACTTGAGATATTGAGTTTTGCTTACTTCGCTCAGTCCAAACCGCGCAACCTACCCTAAGCTTTTTTGTATTTGCTGCCTTTGCTGGGGTCGCTCCAATCGCAAGCATAGCCTTTGGTTTCAGCGACGTATTGATTCCAAGGTACTGGCTCTACAGGCGCAGGTGTCGAGTTGACGATTTCAAACAAACCATCTTCTCTCACCTTGCCGATCCGCACGATTTTGGAGATATGGTGGTTGACATTCATCACGACTTTACCATTAGGCGACTCGAAGCTTTGACCGATCGCTGCGGCGCGAACTTTTTCCAAGTCCTCATAAGTCTTAGCCGTTTCGACAGCTTGCTTCCAGAGGTAAACCATCGTGTAAGCGGCTTCCATCGGATCGTTGACCACTCTTTTTTCACCATATTTGGCTTTGAACGCAGCCGCAAACTTTTTGCTGGCAGGGGTATCGACAGTCTGGAAGTAGTTCCAAGCCGCAAAGTGACCCTTGAGATATTGAGATCCGATCGATTGGACTTCTTCTTCGGCAATACTCACCGACATGGAAGGATACTTATCAGCCGTCATCCCCGCACCTTGGAGCTGTTTGAAGAAAGCTACGTTGGTGTCACCGTTGAGTGAGTTGTAAATAATTCCGCCTTTCGGTAAAGCCTTCTTGATTTTGGCGATGACGGAAGTTACTTCGTTGTTACCAAGGGGGATATATTCCTCACCCACGACTTTCCCACCTTTGGCTGCTAACTGCGCTTTGATAATTGAGTTAGCGGTTTTGGGGAAAACGTAGTCGGAACCAACGAGGAAAAATGCTTTACCAGGATAGGTTTTGAGCAACCAGTCTACGGAAGGCTCAATTTGTTGATTGGGAGCGGCTCCAGTATAGAAGACGTTTTGGGAACATTCTTGACCTTCATACTGGACTGGGTACCAGAGCATATGCTTTTTGGTCTCAAATGTCTCTAGTACTGCTTTACGGCTAGAAGATGTCCAACAACCGAACACAGTAGCTACTTTATCTTGATCGATTAGTTTCTTGGCTTTTTCGTTGAAAGTTGGCCAGTCGGACTTCCCATCTTCAATGATCGGGATGATTTGTTTACCCAGAACACCACCAGCTTTGTTGATTTCTTCGATCGCGAGCTGTTCGGCATCCACAACACTTTTTTCGGAGATTGCCATCGTCCCACTGAGGGAGTGTAAGATGCCAACTTTGATCCCATCTCCTGCGGCGGCTGGTGTTGTTGGGGTCGCCGATGTTTCTCCGGCAGGAGTTTTGGGAGTGTTGGGAGTACAAGCTTTGAGCAAGATACTACCTGCTGCGGTCGAACCCAGGATCAAAATTTCCCGCCGCTTAAATTTTCTGGTCATTATTGTTACATCACTCCTGCGATCGTCTACAGACATCTGGGCTGAGGGCAAGTTCACTAGCCAGTCGCCCTATCAGATGGTAGTATGGATCTTAGATGGAAAGCTTCCAAACAAACGGTATAACCGGATACATATTAGTCTTTCGCTTTGCAAAACGTTAAATTAGCCTGTCGATCGATAAAAACCAGCACTTCCTCAACCCCCTCCCCCGTTTTGAGATTGGTGAATACAAAGGGCTTCTCCCCCCGCATTTGACGGGCATCTCGATCCATTACTTCCAAACTGGCACCCACATAAGGAGCGAGATCGATTTTATTGATGACTAATAGGTCGGATTTGGTAATGCCTGGGCCACCTTTGCGGGGGATTTTATCGCCACCTGCCACATCGATCGCATAAATCGTGGCATCTACTAATTCAGGGCTAAAAGTGGCGGCGAGATTATCACCACCACTTTCCACAAAGATCAGATCTAGATCGGTGAATTTTTGTTCTAATTGTTCGATCGCCGCAATATTCATCGACGCATCTTCCCGAATGGCTGTATGGGGACAGCCGCCAGTCTCTACACCCAAAATTCGATCGGCCGTCAATGCACCCGCCCGCACCAAAAACTGGGCATCTTCTTGGGTATAGATATCATTCGTCACTACAGCAATCTGATAGCGATCGCGCAATCGCTTGCAAAGTACTTCGACTAACGCTGTTTTGCCAGAACCAACGGGGCCAGCCACCCCAATCCGAAAAGGAGAAGTCATAGTTTAATTGAGAATTGAGAATTGACACTTCGACTTCGCTCAGTGCGAGGAATTGAGAATTGAGTTGGGGTGGGGTCAAAATCGCGATCCTGACAAGGGAAGTTAACTGCGAAATAATCGACTGTATTGGGTCTCATGAGCCATGCTAGCAAGTGCCAAGCCCCAACTACAACAAAAAAGTCGATCGTCGGGTAAATCCCTCGATCGATCGGCACAAGCGGCGATCGATCCACCTAGTTGTAGCATTAATTGCTGACCCGCTGTTTGCCCCAGAGGAATCAGTTTAACCCCTGCATTAACCAAATTACTCGCCCAACTATGCAGGTAGCCTAGAGCAGCCGTATGTTCGTCAATCTGAGCGAGTTTGGCGGCTAGTGCAAAGACGATCGCGAGGTTCCAATCTTCTGCCATACTCCAACCAGACCAATCGGCACTAGGATAGAGATCCTGGAGCAGTTTGAGCAACGATCGACCCATTTGCCAATTTTGCTGCTGTAGTTCGGCACTCTCGCGGGTAGCTGATAGCCATTGATTCCAGTAGATTACCTTGTCTCGATCGCCCTCAATCTCCGCTCGATAGGTACGGACAAAGATCGCTACCTCCATCGAAATCGAGCCAATAGCTAAAGATTCCGTCAACCAAATTTGTAGATCTGCGGCTGAGGAAATAGAGCCGCAATCGATCGATGTTTCCAATCCTTCCGAGTAGCTATAAGCTCCCACTGGCAAAGCGGGACTAGTCAGTTGCAGCAGGGCTAATAAAGCTATAGAATCCATCTCAATTAAATGTTCCTAATACTCACATCTTGCACCAGTATCAGAATAATTAGTGCTAACCGTAGATCCAGGGTACCCACAAGGGGCACCCCTACAGGTTAATTATGTAGGGGTGCCCCGTCTTGTCGTTTTTTTATTGCGGGGGAACCCCGCAATAAAAACGACGCTTGTGGGTACCCTAAGATCTCCGCTTTTACTAGTCTTTATGTATTGGTGCAAGATGTGAGAATACATATTCAGACGGGACAACTGTTCGGTTTTCACCTACCAAGCTATCCCGTCAATTTTGCTATTCGGATGCTGTTACCAACATCACTGGCATCGATTTGGACTCCTGAGTACACACTTGCTAAATTCCCATCTAGCAATTCTGGTAACTTCAAGAGTACTGGGGGAAGGGAGAGAGACAACCCGAAAACCGTAGTTGTTGTTCCGATTGTCGCGCGCGTTCCTGTTGCGATTCGAGCTGCGACAGTTCACGGGATTGTTGTTCCACGAACCACCGCGCAGCAGTTATCAATCGATCCCATCTCTGCTAGCCGATAAAATCGGGCTAACAAATAACTGTCGTTGCAATCGCCACGTATCTCCATGGTTGAGATGGGCAATCCAACTTTGAACGGATTGATGATATTGCTTAGAGGCAATTTTACCGTTCTTATAGTTAAATTTTAACATTTTTAGGCGACTTCTGCCACGTCTGATATTGCCATTTCTGATTCTAATTTTGTGAGGCAAGATCCGAAACCCCAAAAAACTCACGCCGATTTTTGTCTCGAAGATTTGGGTTTTTGCTGGATGTAGCTTTAGCCTTAATTTGGCTAAATATGATTCGATTCGATCTTTGATATCGATTAATTCGGACCTGTCGTTTGCAAAGATCGCAAAGTCATCAACGTAGCGTAGATAGGTAGAAATTTTCAGATTATCGCGGACAAAATTGTCAAATCCATTGAGATAAATATTCGCAAATGATTGACTGGTAAGATTGCCGAGTGGTAAACCTTTGCGGCGAGTAATTGGGGTGAGGAGATCGTCGCCTGGGAAATAGTCTGTAACGATAGTTTGGGGATTACTATTGTCGATGATTTTATCGATGAGCCAGAGGGTATCATGACATTTGATTTTACGGCGAATTAGAGACTTTAAGATCTCTAGATCGATACTGGGGAAATATTTCTTGATATCGCACTGGAGGATATATTTATGAGTGCGAGTAAGTTCGACACATTTGGCGAGGGCGCGATGACTGCCATATCCAACTCGATTGGCGTAGGAATCACTAATAAAAGTTCGCTCGAAAATCGGGGAGATAATATTGCAGAGGGCGTGATGGACTACCCTGTCTCGATAGGGTGCAGCGGAGATGAGTCGATATTTGGGCTGTTGGATCTCGAAGGTGCAGTATTCACCTGGTTGATAAGTTTGAGCTAATAATTCTGCCTGGAGTTCCCAGAGATTTGGTTCTAGCTGGAAATTAAATGCCAGTACATTTCGATTGTATCTTTTGCCTCGTTGAGCTTGACGAGCAGCCATGAGGAGATTCTCAAAGGTAACGATCTGACTCCAGAGATTGCCATGTCGGTTCACAATTTTTTGACCTGTCGCTGTTGTTTTGCCCAGCCGCCTAGCTCTTTGCCAATCTCGGTTAATAGTTGACTGGCGTAGATGTAGCGTTCGCTATAAATACAGCCAAACTCTAGCAATAATCGAGACTGATACCGCAATAGATCGACCTTCGTATTCAATCCATCCAAAATTGCTGACTTATTACTGGCATATCGTGCTAGAATTAAACCATCGAGCAAGTCATACAGATTAACCGCGATTCTATCTCCCAAGATGTACTTGTGCTGTTTGGGTAGGCGATTGAGAATCGGGATATACCACTTGATGAGGTCGAAAGTCCTTTCGATAATTGGTAATTCGGTCACAATAAGGGCATGGGTGAAAAATAATATCATTGGCCCTCCATTATCTGCGATATTCTCCCTTTGTGCCATTTTTCAAAAATAAAAATCGTACCCGCGTAGCGGGTACCCACTCGGAGCAGAGGGAAAGAGTGCAAGAGTACTAAGGGAACCTGGGGGAAGGGAGAGAGACAACCCGAAAACCGCAGTAGTTGTACCGAATGACGCGCGCGAGCCCGTTGCGACACGAGCTGCGACAGTTCACGGGATCGTTGTCCCACGAACCACCGCGCAGCAGGTGAGAATGATTATCGTTCTCAATCCAAGCACTCCCATCGGTTGGCGCACCATTGTAATTTTCATGCCAGGTATCGAGACACCATTCCCACACATTCCCGTGCATATCGTACAACCCAAAAGCATTGGGTGGAAAATCCCCAACAGAAGTAGTTTGTTCGCGATACTTACCTTTTAGCCCCTTTCCATAGGTACGGTTGCCATCATAGTTGGCTAAATCGGTGCTAATCGTCTCACCATAGCAGAAAGGGGTGGTAGTTTCTGCTCGACAAGCATATTCCCACTGACTCTCACTCGGAAGACTATATTTATTTCCCGTACGTTGAGACAGCTTCTGACAAAATTCCATCCCATCATCCCAGCTCACCTTTTCTACAGGGCGATTGCTCCCTTTGAACCGAGCAGGATTTGTACCCATGACGGCTTGATACTGCTCCTGGGTGATGGCATATTTACCCATGTAGAAAGCCGAGAGATTGACTCGATGGATGGGCTTTTCATCATCAGCCTCATTAGAACCCATCATGAAGCTTCCAGCGGGGACATACACCATCTCCAGCTTGACACCGCCGATATCTTCCGTGACATATTCAGCAGAGCCAGAGATTCTAGAGATCTTCAGCGATCCTCCAAAAAGTGCTGACTCTAATTTGGCAGTTTGAAAACTAAATGTTTGTCTGGTTGGTGGGGATGGGTTTCGGCTTCGCTCAACCCCCGTGGATTGTGGCGATGGTTGAGCAAAGCCGAAACCACCACCCCCTCCTTGTTGCGCTGTAGGAGGGGTAGGTGGCGATATAAGCGTATTTCCACCCCTGGGGATACTTTGGACTGCTGCGAGTGCTTCGGAGGCATTCTGATAGCGTTTAGCGGCGAGTAACTCTACCATGCGATCTAATACCGTGGCAAATCCATCGGTAACGTTGCAATGTTGTCGCCATTCCCACGCCATTGTGTCGCGATTGCGCCGCAATTGGGTTGGGGATAAGCCTGTAATGGCTTGGATGGCAATTTTGCCGACGGCGTAGACATCGCTAGCGAGTTCGGGTTGTCCGTATTGTTGCTCTTCTGGTGCATAGCCTGGAGTGCCACCGTAGGAGTGTTTGGTGATGCTGGCTGCGCCCATGTCTTTGGCAATCCCAAAGTCAATTAGCACCAATTCACCGTTTTGACGGCGCATGATATTATCTGGCTTGAGATCGCGGTGGATGAGTTCTTCTTGGTGGCAATATTCCAGGGGTGTGAGGATTTGGATCAGTAGCTCGATGGTGGCGATTTGGGTGAGCTTTTTACCTGGAGCAAGTTCGGCGGAGAGTGGCGCGCCATTGATGAATTCTTGTACGAAATACAATTCGCCTGACTGCTCAAAGCTATCCATGAACTTGGGGATGAGATTGCTGTAGAGACTGAGTTTCTTGAGGGTTTCTGCTTCGCGATCGAACAATACTTTGATTTTATCGAGATATGGAAGATTTTCTTTGGCTGGGTCGAGATGTTTGACGACGCAGTGGTGTCGCGCTTGAAAGCCGCGATCTTCGGCGAGATATGTATGTCCGAATCCACCATGAGCAAGGGATTTGAGGATATAGAATCGGTTGTTGAGGGTTTTGCCGATGAGGGACATACAACTGGGGGTGCGACGCTTGTGTCTATTATAGTCGCGATCGATTAAAAAAGTAGATTGAATCCGTAGGGGTGGGTTTAGCAAACAACTATCGATACTTCCATCAACCTCAACCAAAACCCACCCTCCCCACTAGAATATCCCGCAGCCGATCGAATGCAACCGTTATTTGTGGGGTGGGCGGGTTTTGATCTGGATATTTTAGTTATCCCCCACAGATTTTAGCTAAACCCGCCCCTACGGATTTTGGGTTTAAACCCACCCGCCTCACTAGAATATCCAGCAGACGATCGAATGCAAGCGTTATTTGTGGGGTGGGCGGGTTAGTTGTTTGGGGCTGAGTATGTTTTGGGTGTGATGACAGTTAGTTTGCTAGAATGACGATAGCAGATTTTATCGGTTTCCCATGACATCTATTGTTACTGCTTATCAACATATTCATCTTGACGATCGCCAGATCCCGATCGTGGCGGGGACTACGATGAAAGTAATCGAGATTATTATTGCCCAAAAAGCTTATGGCTGGAGTCCTGAAGAAATTCATTTTCAGTATCCTTACCTAAGTATGGGTCAAATCTATTCTGCTCTTGCCTATTACTCGGATTATCGAGATGAATTGGATGCCGATATCCAAAGACGTTTGGAACTGGCTAAAAATCTCCGCCAACAAGCCGAACCATTGAATTTAGGCAACCAGTTGGAACGTTAGGAATGATTTGATGAGTCTTGCTTTTTATATGGATGAACATGTGCCAAGATCTATTACGGCTGGCTTGCGTTTGCGAAATGTCAATGTTTTGACAGTACAAGAGGATGGACGAACGGGTTTTCCAGATCCAAAGATTTTAGATCGTGCTACCGAAATTAAACGAATACTATTTACACAAGACGATGATTTTCTGGTAGAAGCCAATCATCGTCAGGAATTGGGAATATTTTTTCCAGGGGTTATTTATGCTCATCAGCTCAATATATCGATTGGTAGTTGCATTGCCGATTTGGAATTAATTTCTCAGCTAGCATCCTCTGAAGAATTGCAAAGTACGGTGAGGTACTTACCGCTATAATTTCAGAATATCAGTCGGATAATATAGGTAATCTCACATCTTGCATCAAAACAAAGTTACTAGTGTTTTAGGGGATAGCGAAAAGTGCTGATGGTCGGGTGACCTGCCCAGTGGTCTTGGGGTTTCCCCGTCTTGTCGTTTTTTTATTCGGGGGGAACCCCCGAATAAAAACGCCGCAAGTAGAGCACCTTTTCAAGACAGGGGATAGGGGATAGAGAATAGAACTGACCACCATTCATTATCCACTGACCACTTTTATTAGTATTTTAGTTCTGGTGTAAGATATGAGTAATATAATACTATTTTAAAAATATCTTTTATGGAAATCCCTGCTGGTTCGATTTTAGACAGCCGATATAAAATTGTCAAAACTCTCGGACGAGGTGGATTTGGGCGGGCTTATTTAGCCCTAGATAGTCGTCGCTATGACGAACAATGCGTACTCAAAGAATTTGCCCCAGAGATCGAGCCTCAGTACTGGAATAAGGCGAAGGAATTGTTCGATCGAGAGTGCAGCCAATTGTATCAGCTCCAGCACGACCAAATTCCAGCTTTTAGGGAATTATTAAAGACTAAATTCAAAAATAAGCTATATGTATTTTTGGTTCAAAACTATGTGCGGGGGCTAAATTATCATTCGATCGTCCAGAAATATGGAACCCTGAATGAGGGACAGATTCTCTCTTTCTTGCGAGAGATATTACCCGTCTTAACTTATATTCACGATCGAGATCTGATCCATCGAGATATTTCGCCAGATAATATTATCTGCCGTTTCACCGACCAGAAGCCAGTATTAATTGACTTTGGATTGGTTAAGGATGTTTCGAGTAAATATACCCAAATGGCATTTACCCCAGCGGGTAAACCTTGGTTCTCTCCTCACGAACAATTGCGGGGTGATTCGATTTCACCATCTAGCGATCTTTATGCTTTGGGAGTGACGGTATTGTGGTTGCTGACTGGGAAAGATTCTAAGGATTTGTACACGCCGAGAAATGGCGCGTGGGAATTTCGGCAATATGTAAATATCTCCGATGGTTTGAGCAGAATATTGACAAAGATGCTGGAATATAAACCGATCGATAGATATAAATCTGCGGCGGAAGTTAGTAAGGCGATCGCTATTCTACCACAGGTGAATTCTGTACCAATCTCCATAAATGAACTGGATCTAGAAGAAATAGTTTTACCAAAACAACAGAGGTCGATTACCAGCAGTATAATAGAGTTATTCCATCGAGCCGACCGCCTCGGCGCGCTTCGCGATCGATGGAGCGTGTTAAAGTCTGATTTTGCCAACCCGATTAAATATGTCGGTGGTGGATTTCTTGCTTTATTTGTTGCGATCGTTGGCATCAACTCGATCTTAAAGTCTTGCGATCGATCTACCTCCACTCCAGTTGCTACTACCCCGTCAAATTTATCCCCTTGTGAAAAAATTGACGACCGATTAAAAGCAGCCAAAGTATCTTATGATGTGGTAAATAACCTATTCTACGGTAAACATCCAGAACGACCCAGGAAAAAGTTGAATCCCAAAGATCCGATCGATCGACAATTATCAATTGAATGGTGTCAAATCGCCGAAACAGCAATTAGTCAACAGAAATAAAATCTCAGCTTCGATGAAAATTTAACCCCCATCATAACAACCCAATTATTAATTATTAATTATTAATTATTAATTAATTCAATGATGGTGATGAGGAGTCGATTCATAGGCTCCAGCTTGAGGCTGAAAAGGTCGATCGGTAAATGTCACAGTCAAACCCCTTTGTTGGAGCAGATCTTCTAAAACAGCATCGGGTAATAGATATAAAAATTCGTCAGTAATTTCTAACGGTACATGACGATTGCCCAAATGATAAGCCGCTTGGAGCAAATCCAGGGGGTGTAGTGCCGTTACAACCATCACCCGCTCTGGTTTCGCGAGGATTTCGACAGTTAGACTCTCATCGGCAGCTTGTAACCTGTCGCCATGTCGTAAATTAGTCCCTCGTTTGAGCTGCAAATAGACTTCCCGCCCGCCCTCAGTGACATGGGGATGACGCGATCGACTACGTTCTTCAGCGGTAAGGGATAACCTGTCGATTGCGACTATTTGGCACGAGCGATCGATCTGGGTAGTAAGCAACACTGGCATAGGTAAGGATCCTAGAAAGCTTTAATCAATATGGTAGTTGCTTTTGCGACCGTCTACTTTAACTCGATTCTCCAACGGAGAGGCTACGCCAACGAACATAATTGAGCCTGTCGATTGAAATACCGATTACTGATGCCCTGCGTCACCAAAATCGCCGCAATCGTATTGCTAGCTAGGATGGCAAATAATAAGATAATCTGGTATCCAGCCCCATTCACAGGTGAAATATTTGCCAACAATTCCCCGCTCAAAAATCCAGGGATAGTTACTAAACCCGCCACCATGAGAGTATCGATCGTCGGTAATATAGCTGACTTAATCGCCGATCGACGATAAGATGAGATCGCTTGAGCTGGAGTCGCCCCCAGACTGAGATGAGTCTCGATTTCGGCTGTATGTCGATCGATCTCACTTATCAACCGCTCCCCCGCAGCAGCCGTACTATTGAGTAAATAACCCAAAATCATCCCCGCACCAGCAAATAGATATTGCGGTTGATGCCAATTTGTCGGCTTGATGACAAATAAAATTGTATACGCTAATGCCACTGTCAGCCCCGTGAGCATCGATCCAGCGACGATCGGCAGCAAATTCCTCATTTTGTCGCTAATCCGGTTGCTGCTGGCAATTGCTGTCGCGATCGTCATCATCAAAATTGCCCCCACAGTTACGAATGGACGATCGAATTGCCATACCAATTGCAAACCCAACCCCATCACCAATAACTGCAAAATCGATCGAGCCGCCGCTAGAGCCATTTGTCCGGCAATTTCCAATCTCTGCCATTGAGCTAATCCGATCGCAATTGCTACCAGCCCGAATGCCCAGGCGAGGTCGAGTAATTCTAAAGTACGGGGCATGGGTGAGGGGGAGAGGGGGGGAGGGGGGACTGGGAGACTGGGGGACACAATCGACCTGTAGGGGTGCCCCTCGTGGGTACCCTTCACTGAAGAATTAGCAATTCTAATATGTGTGAGTATTTACTTCTTTCTGATATCGATCCATTTATTTTGTATAACATTTTATCTGCCTAATTGGGAAAAACACGATAGAATGTGATATTGCTCTCTTGCGCTTAGAATTTTATGGCTCTGCCGATCGTTGCTATTATAGGTCGCCCCAACGTGGGGAAATCCGCACTCGTCAATCGTTTGGCGGGAGCGCGGGAATCGATCGTGCATGATGAGCCGGGAGTAACCCGCGACAGGACTTATCGGCGGGCGTTTTGGCGCGATCGAGAGTTCGTCGTCGTAGACACAGGAGGGTTGGTATTTGATGATGAGACGGAATTCCTTCCCCTGATTCGGGAGCAGGCGATGACGGCTCTCCAACAGGCGAGTGCGGCGATATTTGTCGTCGATGGACAGATGGGAATTACTGCTGGAGATGAAGAAATTGCTTCATGGTTGCGACTCCAAACAATCCCCGTATTTGTCGCGGTGAATAAGTGCGAGTCGGAAAAAAGCGGCGCGATGCAGACGGCTGATTTTTGGCAACTGGGCATCGGCGAACCTTATGCGATTTCGGCAATTCACGGGAGCGGTACAGGGGAATTGCTAGACGAATTGGTCGAAAGTTTACCCGTCGTCGAAGAAATTGAAGAGCCAGAAATTCGGATTGCCATTATTGGACGACCAAATGTCGGTAAATCTAGTTTGCTCAACGCCTTTCTGGGAGAGAATCGATCGATCGTCAGTCCGATATCTGGTACTACGCGGGATGCGATCGATACCCTCATCACTCGCAACGAAACCAATTATCGTCTCATCGACACCGCCGGAATTCGCCGCAAGAAAAACGTCGATTATGGGCCAGAATTTTTTGGGATCAACCGCGCATTTAAGGCGATCGATCGGTGTGATGTCGTACTATTAGTCCTAGATGCCGTCGATGGTGTCACCGAGCAAGACCAAAAATTAGCCGGAAGAATCGTCGAAGAAGGGCGCGCTTGCGTCATCGTCGTCAACAAATGGGATGCAGTCGAAAAAGATTCCTACACCATCTACGACTACCAAGCACAAGTAACCAGCCGCCTCAACTTCACCGAATGGGCCGAAAGTATCTTTGTCAGTGCCCTAACTGGACAACGAGTTGATAAAATACTCGAAGTGGTCGATCGAGCCGTCGAACAACACCGTCGCCGCGTCACCACCGCCACCATCAACCAAGTCATCGAAGACTCTACCACTTGGCACAATCCCCTCGTTACCCGCCAAGGAAAACAGGGTAAAATCTACTACGGTACCCAAGTCAGCAGCCAACCACCGACGATCGCCCTATTCGTCAACGACCCATTACGGTTTAATGATAACTACCGTCGTTATATCGAAAAACAATTCCGTACCCAACTCGGCTTCGGTGGTACTCCCTTGCGTCTGCTCTGGCGCGGGAAGAAACAACGCGAAGGCGAGAAAATCGCCAACCGCGCAACTAGAGTTAAGTAGGGTTTAGTGTTCGGGAGTCAGGCGATCGATCGCGTTGCGATAGCTATTCACTTCGGCTTGAAAGTCATCACTGAGATACTTGAAGTGCTTAATACACACGGGGAAGATATCATTATCTTCCCCGTGTTATAATAAGAGTGCATAATCTAGCTCCCGCAAACGTTTGGAGGTTTTATGACAATTGCGACTGCGCCAATTATAGATACTCAAGCATTGCTAATCGATGTCAGCAATACAACTTTGACTGTTACCCCAGAACAGTTTGACTTGCTCTGTATCGATAATCCCGATCTGCGCCTTGAATTGACCCCGAATCGAGAATTGATTGTTATGGCTCCAGCAGGTGGCGAGAGTAGTAGGAAGAATCTAGATTTAGCTATTGACGTTGGGATTTGGAATCGACAAACTAATCTGGGTGAAGCATTTGACTCTTCAGGCGGTTATGACTTTACATCACTCGGTGGTGGTAAACCAGCACCTGATGTTTCTTGGATTGAGAAGTCTAGATTAGAAGGGGTGAATATTGTTGGGTTTATTCCGGTGGTACCCGACTTTGTAATTGAGTTGCGCTCTGCTACGGATAACCTTGCACTGAGCGAAGTCGAAGTGTTGAAGCCGTTACAGGAAAAGATGAGAGAGTATCAACGGCTGGGCGTAAGACTAGCTCTGCTCGTCAATCCGAAGAATAAGCAGGTGGAGATTTATCGACAGGGGCAAGAGGTGGAGATATTGGAAGCTCCCAAGGAGATCGATTGTGATGAGGTAATGCCAGGATTTGTATTGAGTATGAGTAGAATTTGGTAGCGACGATCGAAATCATCCACGTTTACCAAAAAGTGGATCGATTGACTCGATTCTCCACAGGAGAGGCTACGCCAACGATTTGCGCGGTTGACACATAAATATCTCGTCAATGTTTTGCCAGATACCATCATACCATCCCTGAAACCTCACCCCCGACCCCTCACCTCTGAAGATGGATTTACTCCGCTCTCTCCCCATTGGCACATATTTAGAACAGCCAGTTACCTGGCTGCATCGACTCGATCCTAGAGTTAAACTAGGATGGTTGTTGAGTTTCTTATTAGCACCAATATTAGCTAGTGCGACGTGGAAAATCGGCTTAGTCGTACTGCTGGTGATAATCAGTATCCTCGCAGGTATTCCGTGGCGCGCACTAAAACAACAGATGGGATGGTTACTGGTAGTTGGGTTGTTAATTTTTGGATCTGGGATGTTTTTACCAGATGCCATTACGACGCTCCATCAACTTCGCTCGCCCCCAGATCCAGGGGTGGCAATCGTTCAACCATATCAGTATGTGTTGTTCAAAATCGATGCGGGTATCGTTCAACTCAAGATTACCAAAAAATCTCTCGATACCGCAATCTATGTCAGCACCCTACTATTTACCCTCGCATATAGCACCGCCATTTATCTACTCACCACAGCTCCAGAAGAAATAACTGCGGGAATCGAAGATCTAATGGCACCGCTAAGGCGTTATAATGTCCCCGTGACCGAAATCGCCCTAACACTTACCCTCTCCCTGCGGTTCATTCCCCTAGTATTAGAAGAGATCCAAAACTTAGTGCGATCGATCTATACTCGCGCGATCGATTGGCAAAAACTTGGACTAAAAAACAGTTCCAAAGTCTGGCTCACCGTCGCCGAAAAACTCCTCGAAAATCTCCTCGTCAGAGCCGAACAAATCGCTATAGCTATGCAAGTAAGGGGATTTACTACCCCCAATACACATCAAGTCCAATGGCATGAATTAAAGTTAGGTAAAACTGACTTTGTGGCAATATCAATCCTCCTGATCTTTTGGATAGCTAGATTTATTATTGGTGGTCAATTAGTCTAAATTAGACAATAGCGTCCTATTCTTCGATCTAATTTTGAAGTCTTTATCTCTTCCGTTACTAAATCGAACTGGCTCAGAAATATTCGATCGATTATTCCGCGCCGACGAAATTGCCACTTTACTAGAAAGTCCGTCAAATAATCTCGAACGATTCTCCATGGGAGACGCTCCGCGATCGACCTTGACAAGATACTCGATTTGTGCAGGAATGCCAGCCCAGAGCAACAATCGCCCCCAAATTTTCACTCCAGCCATTGGCAATATCTTAGACTGCTTGCGAGACTTATTAGCCACCGTCGATCTTCAAGCAACCAACGAGCTACCAGCACATCTACCCTTCACTGGCGGCTGGTTGGGGTGGTTGGGTTACGAACTTGCCTGGGAAATCGAAAAATTGCCAGATCTCGCTCCAGATTTATTACCTTTCCCTACCGCCTATTGGTACGCGCCGAGTGCCTTTGCCATTTTAGACCATTGGGAGCAGGTGTTGTATTTGGCGGCACCGACTGGGGAGGAGTTGGATGGGTTGGTAGCGGGGTTGGGGGGAGAGTGGGAGACTGGGAGAGTGGGAGACTGGGAGACTGGGAGACTGGGGGACGGGGAGCGGCTGGAGTTTTTGACATCGGAGGTTGAATATCAACGCGCCATTCTGAGAGCGCAAGAGTATATTCAGGCGGGAGATATATTTCAGACGAATATATCTTTGCGATTTAGTACCTAAACTAAGCTCGATAGCTGGGAAATCTATCAACGACTCCAAGAGATCAATCCATCTCCCTTCGCTAGCTACTGGCAAACACCCTGGGGGTCAGTGATGAGCTGTTCCCCCGAAAGATTGGTACAATTATTGCAGCAACAGGCGCAAACTCGCCCGATCGCCGGAACCAGAAAACGTGGGATAGATCTACAATCAGATCGGCAACTAGCCCAAAAATTAGCCACCAACACCAAAGAAATCGCCGAGCATATCATGTTAGTCGATCTCGAACGTAACGATCTAGGGCGTGTCTGTCGCCCTGGGACGATCGAAGTCGATGAATTATTGGCGATCGAGCGGTATAGTCATGTTATGCACCTAGTTAGTAACGTCACTGGAGAATTGAGTTCTCAATTTGATTCGATCGATCTGATTCGAGCGATGTTTCCAGGTGGTACGATTACTGGATGCCCCAAAGTCAGGTGTATGGAAATCATCGCCGAACTCGAACCATTCCCCCGCAACCTATTTTATGGTTCCTGTGGCTATCTAGATCGCCGTGGCAACCTCGATTTGAATATTTTGATTAGGACATTACTTTATCATCAAGGAGTTGTTTGGGGGCAAGTTGGCGCGGGTATCGTTGCTGATAGCCATCCCGAATTAGAATGGCGCGAAGCTCTCCAAAAAGCTGCTGCTCAAATCGCCGCATTGGGCATAATTAGAGCATGAGGGATCCTCAATCCAAAGGATGCGCCGCAAAATCCAAAATCCTGCTTGGTGTGCTCCACTGTCGGGGAACCCGAACAGTTCACACATCCGCAAAATCTACAATCCAAAACCCAAGTGACTTCCGAAAACTACCTCAATCATCCTACCTTCGGCTTACTCTATCGCATTTGTGTCCTTGAAGAACACCAAGAACTATTTACAACACTCTACGCCCAACGCATGTTTTTTCTTGTCACCAGTGCCGCTACCGGATATTCTTTTCAACCACTGACCCGTAGTGATGCTAGGCTAACAGTGGACAATCGAATCCGAATCCTCAAACGTAATGGCCAAACGATCGAATCCCAAGAACTACAATCTCTCGCCCAGCAAAACTTCCCAGGTTAGTCAAACATAGTAATCCAAAATCCCAATGACTAGATCGATCGCTCACAATATTGACATTATTCGTCAAAATTTGCCAGAATCAGTCAGATTGGTGGTAGTGACAAAACAAGTATCTGTAGTGGAGATGCGGGCAGCCTATGAAGCAGGAATCAGAGATTTCGGTGAGAGTCGAATTCAAGCAGCCGAAATCAAACAAGAGCAACTCAGGGATCTACCGGATCTATGCTGGCATTTAATCGGACATTTGCAGAGCAATAAAGTCCGAAAAGCGGTCCAAATCTTCGACTGGATCCATTCCGTAGATAGTATCAAATTAGCCCAACAGATTGATGAAATTACGGAGAAGATCGACCGAGAAACATCCCTCGAACTAAAGCGCAAACCAAAACTTTGTCTGCAAGTGAAAATTTTGGCCGATCCTGACAAATATGGCTGGAGTAGATCGGAATTACTAGCAGACTTGCCCGAACTCGATCGATGTCAAAACTTAGATATCCGTGGTTTGATGGCAATTGCGCCCCTCGGTTTAAGCAGCTCAGAAACGCTCTCCTGCTTCGAGCAAGCCAAAGATCTCAGTCATCAGATCGATCGACAGGGGTGGAAAAATATTCAGATGTCCGAATTATCGATGGGGATGTCTGGAGACTATCCACAAGCGATTCTTGCTGGTGCGACAACGATCAGATTGGGCAGTATTATATTTGGAGATTGTCTAGATGACAAGCTAGGCCAACGAATCTGACTAAGCCAAAACTATGACAAAGTTAAGTATAATCACGTAAACAATTTAGCATCCCCCTCTCGATCGCGCACAGTACTTTGTTTAACAATGCTATTAGTATTTTGATTTTTTTGTGATATTATTCTCATTAGTTAGACACCAACTGTAACCATAGGTCTTCCAAAACCTTCTGGCTGTTGCATTAAGCAAGGTCAAAGCACCAGTTGTTTGGTTCTGGTAGACAATAACTAACTAATGTCTACAAATCTAGGCAAAAATTAGGGGAAGTCGATCGAGATTAAATTTATTTAGATTAATATTGCATTTATTCACAAGTTAGCGGGAGTAGCTGAAAATGAACGTTTTAGACAAGTTTAAAGATTTCATGGGTTTGAACGAGGAATATGAGTACGATGAGGAGATGGACGAGGATACATACGCCAGTGGCGATAACGTGCCGACACAACCTGTTGCTCCTCAACCAGTAGAAGAAGAACGTCGGGCGAGCGCGCCAAGAGCCGTTGTGGGAATGGATAGTGTCCGCAGTGCTAATAAAAGTAATGTAGTAGGAATGCCCGGAATGGTACCTGGAGTATCGGAGATGGTGTTGATCGAGCCTCGCTCCTTTGAGGAAATGCCTCAAGTGATCGATGCCTTGAGACAAAGAAAGTCTGTCATTCTCAACATGACCTTGATTAGACAAGAAGAAGCTCAACGCTCGGTGGACTTTGTAGCTGGTGGCGCACACGCGATCGACGGTCACTACGAGCGGATTGGGGATAATATTTTCCTATTTACGCCTAGCTGCGTACAGGTTAGTAGCATTCCTGGCAATATCATCAACGACGTTGTAAACCAACAAATACCTCTGAGTCAAAGCACTAGAGTTCCCCGTGGAACTGAATTTGTCCCAACATGGGGAAGCGAACCCATGCAAGCAGCTCAGTAGTTAGCTAGTAATAGCCGCCAAAACTTTCCACAGCGAAAGTAAAATTATGTCGATCGAATTGGGTATCATTGGTGGCGGAGTAATGGGTGAAGCTATTTTGGCTCGGCTCATTGCTAAGAATATCTACCAATGTACAGAAGTAGTTGTTAGTTCATCGACACTCCAACGGCGGGAATTTCTCCACCAGCAGTATGGAGTGAGTGTGACTGACGACAACAGCTTGGTTGCTACTGCGCCGATTGTATTGCTAGCAATCAAGCCCCAAATTTTTGAGCGGGTAATTCCCGATCTGGCTCAACTACTGCCGACACAGTTGGTAATTTCAATTCTTGCTGGTGTGACGATCGACAGATTAGAACGAGCCTTTCCCAACTTACCAGTGGTGCGAGCAATGCCAAATACTCCCGCAACTGTAGGCGCGGGAATGACCGCAATTACCGCCGGAAATCACATTCGATCGTCACAACTAGAACTCGCCGAAACAATCTTTCAAACTGTCGGTGAAGTCGTCATCCTCCCAGAATCCCTCATGGATGCCGTCACGGGTTTATCTGGTTCGGGACCAGCATATGTAGCCATCGCAATTGAGGCTCTAGCCGACGGTGGCGTTGCCGCAGGTCTACCACGCCAAATTGCTAATAAACTCGCCTTACAGACTGTTCTAGGTACCGCTCAACTCTTAAATGAAGTTCAGATCCACCCCGCTCAATTGAAAGATCGCGTTACTAGTCCTGGCGGTACGACGATCGCCGGAATTGTTCAACTAGAACAAGCAGGTTTTCGCTCCGCACTAATCCAAGCCGTCATCGCCGCAACGAAGAGATCTAAGGAATTGGGCGCGTAGGTGACGGGGAGAGGGGGAGAGGGGAGGTTACAAAAACAGAAAATAGCCTCAGAATAAGCTTTTCTTCACCTAGTCACCTAGTCCCCCAGTGCCCAATGACATCCACTCCCATGCGCCGCAAATCCAAGCCTAGCGAGCATAGTCAGCCACCTCGTCGGAAACGGATCCAAGAGATCCAACGCCCGATTCCACCAATTATTCATTTAGTGCGAGCGATGATTTTTGGATTGGGTATGACGACAATTGTCGGGACAACGATATCTGTCCTCAATCCGCCCACACCACCACTGACATCCAAGGGGAAACTACCAAGCCCACCCCAAACAAAGCTACCAATTCCAGTCAAACCACTGCCCTCTACTAACCCTAAAGTAGCCTCCACCCCTCAATCAAAACCTCCATCCCCAGCTTTGGCACCAAAAAATGGTAAATTGGATGTCAAGCCGACCCCCAGTAGTACCGTAACCCCAGGATTTCCCAAAAGCGTCTTTATCAAACCAGCACCGTAGGGAATAGGGGATAGGGGATAGGGAATAGGGGATAGGGGATAGGGGATAGGG
>JANMEL010000102.1:0-9569 GCA_031376885.1 Chamaesiphon sp. OTE_70b_metabat_96
CCCTATCCCCTACCCCCTGCCCATAATTGCTTGAGCGGCTTGTTTGCCGGAGATGGTGGCTCCTTCCATGCTGTCGATATAATCTTGGGCGGTGTAGCTACCTGCGAGGAAGAAATTATCGATGGGAGTGGATTGGGTGGGGCGGAAGGGATCCATGCCTGGTTTTTCGCGGTAGAGTGATTGGGCTAGTTTGACTACGCTCGACCAAGTGACGGTTAATTCACTAGAAGTGGGGAATAGTTTGTGAACTTGTTCGAGCACATGGGCGACGATATCCTCATTTTTCATGGGAATGAATTTTTCACCAGGAGTGAGGACTACTTGGAGTAGGGAACCTTCACCTTCACGATAATAGTCTGCCGGACTGGTTAGCGCAAGATCCGCAAAGCATGAAAAATCTGCATCGGCACTATATAAAAGATTATCCATCCCGACGGCACGATCGAGTTGTTTTCTAGCTGCGTCATCTTGCATCTCTGTCACCCAGCCATCGAAGCGGAGTTGTACTGTGGTGACGGGTACAGCTTCGAGTTTAAAGATGTTGTCAAAGAATGCAGATTTGCGCCAATCTGCTGGTACGATGCGGTGAATGCCTGGTACGTCGCAAGCGCAGACATAAGCATCGGCAGTGATGGTTTCGATCGTATCACCACTGGCGATATCAAATCCGGTGATATGGATATTGTCGCCTTCGCCTGTATATTTGATTTCCCGCAATTGACGGCGGGTGTGAATTTTGGTACCTTTGCTTTCGAGGTATTCGACGATCGGTTTGTGGAGATACTCCGCTGGTGAGCCTACCAACATGTTCAATTTTGAGGCTTCAGTTTTGGATGCGAACATCATAAAGATGGTGAGCATACATCGCGCCGAGATATTTTCAGTGTCGATAAATCCGAGGGCGAGGGCGATCGGATCCCACATCCGGCGTAAACTATGATTATTCCCACCATGCGATCGAAACCAATCGGCAAAACTCATTCGATCGAGATCGCGAATCAACTTCATCCCCGCCTCATAACTGAGCAATCCAGGGACGATCGGACTAGTACCTAATGCTAGCGCGTTTCGCAATTTATCGACAACATTCAATTGCCCTGTCGTAAAAAATGCCTTCAATCCATGAAAAGGTGCGCCGATAAAAAATCTAAAATCTAGCTTGCCAATATCGCCGCCAGCATTGACAAAATTGTGAACGTGTTCCTTGGGCAAAAATATATCAACAGCTCCAATCCGCTGCATCAGCGCAAAGAGATTGGCATAGTTGTTGAAAAAGACATGCAATCCCATCTCAATATGATTGCCATCTGCATCCACCCAACTACCGACTTTACCGCCAACAAAGGCACGAGATTCAAAAATCTCTACCTCATGCCCAGCATCGACTAAATCAACGGCTGTAGCCATCCCCGCCAATCCCGCCCCAACAATCGCAACCCGCATATTTTTTTGCTATTTTTCACTATCTTTACAAATTTTAAGATTTTTTCAGCATTTGTGCATCTTTTACCTTGAAATTCAGGGCTATCAAGCATCCCGCTCACTTCTGGTATGATTATTGGTGTGGGTGTGATAAACGATCGACTGCTCACCTAATTTATGCGAAATCTGTTGATTGTTGAATCTGCTGGCAAAATAAAGAAGCTCAAAAGCATCCTCGGATCGGATTGGGATGTGAAAGCTTCAATCGGACATATTCGCCAACTCGCTAACGATGGGGACGATTCGTTGGGCTTTGAATTGGGTGCAGAGACGATTGATTGTCGCTACATTCCCCGTGACGACAGAGCCAAACAAACGATCGCAAGACTAATCGCCGCAGCTAAACAAGCAGATCGAGTATTTATCGCCTCAGATCCAGATCGGGAAGGTGAAGTCATCGGCTGGCACATTGCCCAGGTATTGAAACTCAAACAGCCCCAGCGCGTTGTCTATCAAGAGATTACTGAGTCCGCCGTTAGGAAAGCAATTGCTTCTCCCCGCTCTCTTGACATGGCTCTAGTCGAAGCAGGTAGGTGTCGCGATTGTCTGGATAAATTGGTGGGCTATAAAGGATCGCCGCTAATCTGGCGACTCAATAACGGTGCCAAAAGCGTTGGGCGAGTACAATCAGCCACCCTCCATTTAGTTTGTCAACGAGAGCGGGAGATTCAAGTCTTCACGCCCCAAGATTATTGGTCGGTATTTGTAGACTATGCTGAAGGATTCAGAGCCTTTTACAATGGTACAGCTCAAGCTGTCTCGCCAGTAACAGAAGAAGAAACTAGGGACGATGCTGGAGCCACCGAAAAAGTCGCCGAATCGACGCGCGTATTGAGTCAGGCTGAAGCCGACAGGTTAGTAGAGATTGGTAAATCTCACCCCCATCAAGTTAAATCGATCGAAGGTAAACTCGCTCCCAAAAAGCCCCCAGCCCCATTCATCACCTCTTCACTCCAACAAGCAGCGGGAGCCAGGTTGAAGTTCAGCCCCGAACATACGATGTCAGTCGCCCAAAAGCTGTATGAAGCGGGGTTAATCACCTATATGCGGACTGATTCGATCGAACTCAGCCAGGATTTTTGTACAGCCGCGCGGGAATGGTTGTTGTCTCACGATCGAGATAATGTGCCTGCGAAAGTCTCCAAACAAAGGAGTGGAAAAGACGCTCAGGAGGCTCATGAAGCGGTCAGACCGACGGATATTACCAAATCCTCAACCGAACTCAAACAGCAGCTCTCAGAGGATGAATTCGCGCTGTATTTGATGATTTGGATGAGATCGATCGCCTCTCAGTGTAAACCCGCACAGATTCGTAAAACCACGATCGTTACTCAGTCTGGTGAGATCCAGTGGCAAGCCAGAGGACAAATGCTAGAATTTGCGGGTTATGCCAAATATTGGAAGGATATTAGTGGTGATGCCATTCTGCCTAACGTCGAACCACAGCAACCACTCACTGCAACTAATATTAACCACGAGCAGAAACAAACCCAACCACCACCCCGTTACTCCGAGCCGAAACTCGTTCAACTGATGGAACGTCGGGGTATCGGTCGTCCTTCTACCTACGCGCCAACTATTGCTACGCTAAAAGAGCGTAACTATGTTGAGTTGGTTAAGGGCAAAGTGCAACCGACGACGATGGGGTTGTCGGTGGATGATTTTCTCATTAAAGCTTTACCAGAATTGATTCAATCGGAGTTCACGGCTGGGATGGAAACTCAACTCGATGCAATTTCCAAGGGGAAACAAGAGTGGCAAAGCTACTTGATTGGATGGAATCAAAGTTATTTTGAACCCGCCTTGAGTAAGGCTACCAAGAATTTGCCAGAGCAAGATTATGGATTTTTTCAGGGTAGGAATTTGGAGAAGTCGCGTTCTAAATGTCCGACTTGCAGTAAACCGATGTCTAAAGTACCTACCAAGAAGGTGAAGAAGGGCTATTTTCTCAAGTGTGAGGATGGCTGTAAAGACGCTGAGGGTAAGGGATTGGTGATGTTTTGGTCGGAGCGAACGAGTGAATGGCAGATTCCACAACCGAAAACAGAACAGTCATCTCCGCCGAAACTAACAAAATATCCTTGTCCAGTTTGCCAGAAACCGCTGGAAGAATATAGTTACAGTAAGGATGGAAAAGAAAAGTCAATGCTGCGGTGTTCGGATGCAGTAGCTAGAACTAAACCCAAACACAAAGATGTTGCCTATTTTCAGGGTAAGGAGGGGCAGTGGTGGAGTCCACAATTGGGTAATCTCGGTGCGGATGCGGCTAAATCGAGCCAGGTAAAAGCACCATAGTTCGATCGGAATTATTAAAATCAAAGATATAACAGTCGCCAGGGCGGTTAATACAGATCTAAATGCTCAAAGTATAGAGTATCAGCTTCTCAAAACTCACCCCTGACCTCTGACCTCTGACCCCTGCTATATAATCAAAAATAAAATGCTTCCTCTTCAACAAAACAACATTTCGGAACAACAAACTGCTGCCTCAACATGGAAAATAAAACTACTTTTTGATGGTGCTTGCCCGCTATGCGTGCGAGAAGTCAACTTCTTAAAACGCAAAGATGACGATCGCGGGCTGATAAAATTTATTGATATAGCCGCTGAAGATTACGATTCGGCTGACAATGCTAATATCGACTTTGAGACGGCGATGGGGCGTATTCATGCGATATTACCGAATGGCGATATCGTTCGGAATGTAGAAGTATTTCGCCAAATCTACGATATTTTGGGTATCGGTTGGATTTATGCCGTGACTAGATTGCCGCTGGTTGGTGGCTTGGCGGATGCACTCTATGGCGTTTGGGCTGATTACCGCTTGGTTTTAACTGGGCGTGCTAATCTGAACACGATCGTTGCCCAGCGTCAACAATTGCGTAAAGATAAAGAGTTTTGTGTCGATGGTTGTGCGATTGCCAAAGGCAGGGTAAAGCCCAACGACGAGGGGAGCAAATTATGATAGTTAGTCAAGCTCAAATCATCGAACTAGAAGAGATCGAATTAAAGTTGCGATCGAGCTTTTATTGAAGGGCAATTTTCCAGACATGGTTAGACGAGAGATGATTAAGTTTGGTCGATTACCTACTTCGAGCGCGGCTACGCCAACGATCGAACATGTGTATGTAGAATATCGATGTGATGTCGTTGAGCTTTGCCCTGCCTTTGGCAATCGAACGGTGTCCAGCAAGTTTGTTAGACTGCTGTAGCTGGAAGCCTACTGTCCACGCCCTGGTTTACAATCAACAAAACCCAAAGCTTCGGTGTCAAGAAAACTAGCGATCGCCATTTCAACAACTGCTTCGATCGGGTATTCAATTTCAGCAGCTCGATCGACTAAAGCAATGCGAATCCTTTCGGGTAATCGTAACAAAATAACTTCAGCATCAGAGAGAGAGAGTTGTTCATGAAGTTGAGTTTGCATAACTTTACATCTCGGCTGGAATTTGAACGTTGTATGGAGGCTCGGTTGCTCGAAGAATAATGGCTTCTAGCTCTAATAGTAGCGTGGGATTTCCCCAGTGTGCAATGAGTTCTACTGCAATCCGCACGTCTTCGTCATGATATTTATCGAGCCATGCCCACAAGAAAGCTTTGTGTCCACCGCTGAATCGTCCTCGCAAACTTTTGGTTTTACCAATATAAAGTAGTCCATCATTTCTATGCCTAACTGCATATATGCCCGGACGAGGGGGAAGACTATAAAATCCACGGGTCAGGGGTTGGCATTGCTCAAAGGGCATGAAAGCAATAGTATCCAAAACTTTTCGAGCTTGGACTTGTAGTTCAGAGTTGTTCATCAGTATGAAGGCAAGAAAACTATTTGCATCTCGAATGATGGTCATTGTATCACCCAGCATTAAGCAAATAACACGCATTGGTTAGCTAGTTGAGTGCAACTGCCTGATGAACTCTTGGTAAAACGGTTCATGTGACCCTGAAAAGTTTTCCATGCCTGCCTTTGTTAAGTTTCCACTCTTTTTTCCAGTATGCGGATTTTTTACATAGCTAGAAATCACTTTTGGACGCTCTGGATTCTCATGCCAGGTAATGTTGAAAGCTGCGTATTTTGGGAAAAACGTCATTTCTGCATAAGCTGCAATATGGTCGTGTATCCACCAAGCTAATGCCGTCCAATCTTGTGTCTTTTCGTAATAAGGAATAAAGGATGTAACAATGACACAGGCAGTTGCTCCCATAAATTTATCCTTATCCCTGACATCCCAGATGTGTCCTGCATAATTTGCCTCATTGCTGGCACACCTATGTTGATTTTGATTCTCTGCACCTTTTGCGTTGACATCACTAGCACGAAACGCGGAACGGACACTGATTCGACCGAGTGCATCTTGAATTGGCTCAAGCACTTTTTCACACAGATTTTTCCCTGCCGCAATCGCTAAATCTGGATCGTCTGGGATATTGGGAATGCCTTTAATTTGTGAGATTTCTGAATACAGAAACTCACGCATGAAAAAACTCTTGGAAAGTTGGATCCGCCCTAATTCTTCCAGAGATTCTACTGTTTGCGGTTTTCTCATCTCTATCCAAAATTTAAAAAGTAAGCGCAACTCAACTATTTTACCCTGTTTATGGGTGACTTTCTCATTCCTTTATCAAGAGCGATCGGTAGAATTGGATCGACAATTGGAATTAGACTTGAACAATAACTCGCAGCTTGTGTCTCGCTAGACGACGCGAGAACGACAACTACCGCTTCACAATGCCAAATAACCCACTCGATGATTCTCCATACTCAGATCTAGATCCAATTTCAATTGACAGATTGACTAGATATATCGAACAAGCTTTAGTTGAAACTCCTCAACTGTGCCAGGTATGGGTGAGTGGTGAAGTCACCAGCGCAAACCATCATCCATCGGGAATCTACTTTACGCTCAAAGATAAGGTGGGCAAAGCGGCTCTCCCCGCAGTGGTGTGGAAAACGCAAATTTCCGAGTTAGAAACCAAACCCCAAGTTGGGATGGAAGTTCTTGTTTTTGGTAAGGTTACTGTCTATGCACCTCATGGTAAGTATCAGTTTCAGGCACAGCAAGTTTTACCATTGGGAGAGGGTTTACAAGCCTTGAAGCTGCAACGGCTCAAGCAGCGACTATTATCAGAGGGATTGTTCGATCTAGAACGAAAGCAAGCGTTACCAACTCACCCCCAGACGATCGCAGTAGTTACATCATCGACTGCGGCAGCTTGGGGTGATATTCAGAAGGCACTATTATCTCGCTATCCTGGGGTGTTAGTATTACTATCTCCAGCTACGGTTCAGGGGGAAGCTGCACCCAATTCAATCGAACGGGCGATTACCTACGGTAGGCTTCGCCAACGAACGGGTAATTATCGATGGTCGAGCGGAGGTGTTGATTTTAGCTAGAGGTGGTGGTGCAACTGAGGATTTAAGCTGTTTCAATAGTGAAGTCGTGGTTCGCGCCATTGCCGAATGTCCAATTCCCGTCGTTACCGGAATCGGACACGAGCGGGATGAATCCCTGGCAGATCTCGCAGCAGATGTACGAGCGACAACCCCAACCGCCGCAGCGACGATCGTCGTCCCCGATCTCGAAGATTTAGTAGACGATCATTTAGATCGGATCGATCGAGTTCGCGCTACTATTCAGGGTGTATTAGTCGATCGACAGTATCAGTTGAGTCAATTGCGATTCAGGTGCAACCGCATCAAACCCGATCGACAATTGGATCTGGAAACCGATCGCCTCAAAAGTCTTCAGCAGCGGCTCAGACGTGCAATAATCGGACAATTGCAATCTGCTACCAAAGAGCAGTTACACCTGCGAGAACGGTGTCAAGCCCTCGATCCGCGCTTGGTATTGCAGCGGGGCTATGCACTGGTACGGCAAAATAATGGTGAGATCGTCCGCGATAGCGACAGGTTGGAGATCGGGGCAGAGTTGTCGGTTCAATTTGGGAAAGGTCAGGCACAATTAAGGGTAGTTGAAATCGATGGTGGCAAAAAAGCAGAAGTGGAACTACGAGCAAACAGTGGAACGAGTGGAGGAGATATTAGCGGCGATTGAGGGAGGGGAGTTAGAATTGACTGAGGTATTTAGCCAATTCGCGGTAGCGGTGGAATCTTTGCAACAGTGCGAGATTTTTTTGTCCGCGCAGCGAGAGCAGGTAGAATTATTGTTGGAGAATTTGGGCGATCTGGATTAGTTGAATTGTTCGGTTCAAGTTCTGCGACTTAAAATCACCGAAGGACGAGCGGGAAGCCCCCCGATTCATCGGTGGGGAGTTTCAATACCCCAATAGTTCATCGATTTGGGCTAACGGTTTATTGATTGTTTCCACTTCTGTGGATCTGCCCAGACTTTCGTGGTTGCTAATTCACGGATCGTGAGTTCATCAACTTGCGGGGTGTTCACATCGACTGATGAACTAGCTACTGATGCAAGAGTTGAGGATTCAAGCCGCATTGACCATCAGATGGTGAGTCATCTGAGCACAAATCCCTTCTAGCTCGATGCGGCTAGATTCTGGCAATCCAAAGTTAATATAGCTCAAGACTTCTTCCCAAGCTTGGAGTTCTTCCATTGACTTGACTTGGTGCAGTTTTTCTGAGTAGAAATTGTGCCAAAACAAGGGGGCGATATTGTCGAATTTTTTCCACCGTTTGCGCCATGCTCGAACATCCCGATGATTGGGTAACGCCACGCCGATAATCGGTGGTAAATCGGCATAACTCACAAAGGTGCTAATGTTCTTGCCGACAACATGGACGACATACGCCCAACAATTGACCTTGTAGATCTCTGGGGTCGATCGCTTGAGGTGCATAGCGACGGCTGATTTGGTCGCAAATCTACTCTGGGGATTGGCGATCGTGATTCGGGATGGGCGGGAGGCTACTAACATAGGATGACACCACTACAGGGCGACTGAGAATTAAAATCACCCTACTTTATTATAGTACATTTTTACTAAAATAACTAGGACGGAGTTTGATTGTACCGCAAATTTTGACTCGCACACAAGCCCCAGATATGGTGTATCGTGCGGATTGCAACACCAATTGAGATCGGAATGCAGAAGGATAGAGGATAAGTGGGAAAAATAGAGTAATGTTCGATCGATTACCCCCAGTTAAATATGGTTACTCTCGCGCCTCAATCTCTAGCACATTCACCCATCCAAAGTCTCAAGGCAAATATTGCGAGCCAGCTAATGGGCAAAGATCGCCCGATTCAATTGGTATTGACAGCTCTGTTGGCTGGAGGGCATGTATTGTTAGAAGATGTGCCAGGAGTCGGCAAAACCCTACTCGCCAAATCTCTCGCCAAATCGATCGATGGTAAATTCCACCGCATTCAGTGTACCCCCGATTTACTGCCCTCTGATATTACTGGGACAAATATCTGGAATCCTGGGAGTCGGGAATTTGAATTTGTAGCTGGGCCAGTATTCACCAATATTTTACTAGCAGACGAGATCAATCGCGCCACACCACGCGCCCAATCTGCCCTACTAGAGGTGATGGAAGAAAAACAAGTCACATTGGATGGGCAAACTCGCCCCGTGCCGACACCATTTTTTGTCATCGCTACCCAAAATCCGATCGAATCTCACGGTACTTTCGCCTTACCAGAAGCACAAATGGACAGATTTATGCTCTCCTTGAGTTTGGGATATCCCAGCGCAGCCGAAGAGCTACAAATGTTGCAAGGACTGACCACTGGAACCCCCGTAAATAATTTGGAACCCTGCATCACCCTGGAACAACTTCAGTCAATGCAACATCAATGTCAACAGGTAAAAGTCGATCTAGCCATCCAGCAATATCTAGTCAATCTAGTCCGCGCCACTCGCAACGACAGCGAAATCGCCCTCGGAGTCAGCCCCCGTGGAGCTGTATCTCTTCACCGTGCCACTCAAGCTTGGGCATGGCTTCAAGGGCGATCTTACGCCCTCCCAGACGATGTTAAAGACCTAGCTCTATACGTCCTCTCTCATCGCATCCTACCGATCGGCAATCATCGCGGTACCCAGATTATCTCACGATTACTTGGGGAGGTAGCAATTGGTGTTTAGGGTATAGGGGGTAGGGGATAGGG
>JANMEL010000129.1:0-15122 GCA_031376885.1 Chamaesiphon sp. OTE_70b_metabat_96
CCCCCAGCCCCCCATGCCAGCCCCCTCCAGCGATCCCCAAACCTTCCTGCCGCCTGCTGATGCCAAAGTTCAGATTGCCCAGTTCATGCGGGACTTTCAAGATTCAGTCTGTGCGGGATTAGAACAGGTGGATGGTGAGGGCAAATTCCAAGAAGAAAGTTGGGAACGTCCCGAAGGTGGTGGCGGTCGATCGCGGGTGATGAAAGAAGGTAATATTTTTGAACAAGGTGGTGTAAACTTTTCGGAAGTTTGGGGAGATCATTTACCACCATCCATTCTATCTCAACGTCCCGATGCAGAAGGTCATCGTTTTTACGCTACAGGCACATCGATGGTGCTGCATCCCCGAAATCCGTATATTCCTACCGTTCATCTCAACTATCGCTACTTTGAAGCTGGCCCTGTATGGTGGTTTGGCGGTGGTTTGGATCTGACTCCTTACTATCCATTTGCCGAGGATGCTACTCATCTCCACCTGACGCTCAAAGCAGCTTGCGACAAACATCATCCAGAAATTTATCCCACCTTTAAATTATGGTGCGATGAGTATTTTTATCTCAAACATCGGCAAGAAAATCGCGGTGTTGGCGGAATTTTCTTTGACTATCAAGATGGTCAAGGAGCATTATATCGCGGCCCCGATCCTCGTGGTCCTGCTGCTCAACATAGTAATTCGATCGGTACTCCTCCACCCCGCACTTGGGCGGAATTGTTGGCGATCTCTCAAGACTGTGCCAATAGCTTTTTACCTGCCTATTTGCCAATTGTCGAACGCCGACGGAATATGGAATACGGCGATCGCCAGCGGCAGTTTCAATTATACCGACGGGGACGGTATGTTGAGTTTAATTTAGTTGCCGATCGCGGTACCATTTTTGGTCTTCAAACTAATGGTAGAACTGAGTCGATCCTGATGTCTTTACCACCTCTAGTGCGGTGGGAATATGGCTATCAACCCGAACCAAATACCCCCGAAGCCGAACTTTACGAGATCTTCCTCAAACCTCAAGACTGGGCAAATTGGAAAGGATAAATTATTAATTAATAGACCTCGTGCGAAAGTAAGAATAAAATCTTTTTCTCACATCTTGCCCCAGTACTAAAATCTTAGTAATTAGCGTGAATTGGGGCGGGCACTGGATTATTGTAGTAATAGTATTTATGTATTGGTGCAAGATGTGAGTTTTAGTATTGTTTTTGTCTAAAGTTACCCCTATCCCCTATCCCCTATCCCCTATCCCCTATCCTCTATTATTAATTATTTCAACCATCGACAGTAAACTGGTAAAATAGATCGGCATCTCGAAAAGATTCTTGGTTGGATAGATTGCGAATCAACTTCTCATCGAGTAGTCGTTGTCCGAGGACGATCGCATCATTCCGATCGATCGGCAATCTAGCCACAATCCAGTCTACCGCCTCTTTTCCCACAAAACACTTGGAATAAGGCAACCGGAAGCTTTGCCGTCGATTTTTGATTTCTACGCCATTTGGTAGCCGCATATACTCGACCAATTCAACCAAATTAAAATATTTGACTAGATCCTGAGCATTCTCAACTACCTTGATAATATAGCGATCCTCATACCAAATGGTGAGAATTTGACCATCCTCAACGAGCAGACAAGCTACAGCGGGTTCGGGATCTAGAAAACTTCGTCGCATCTCAGTAATTGCCGACTGGCGTTGTTCCAGAGGATAGGAATTACCCTTGACAAAAACATTGCCCTGGTATTTTACCCCCATGACGATTTCGGAGGTAGTCCCAAACTGACGCACAAGTTGACCATAACTTACGTCATGCGATTTGACTAACATCTAACCCAAGTTCCTAGGAAAATTAAATTATAGCAGACTGCTTATATTGCCAAGATTGCCACTCACCACTCCTCACTCACCACTCCAAAATTTACCCAGCAAACTGGGAACTGCAACCAAAATGAGCATCAACTAGCCCCATTGCCACCACTTAATTGATCTTGGGTGATGAATCTCTGCGGGCGACATCGATGTCACGACGGAGATTGTTCAATGCATATTTCACTTCATCACCAGGATCCACAGCCACCCAACCATCAGAAGTGGACATGCGACTTTCAAAGTGTAGATGCGGCCCAGTTGAGTTGCCAGTACTGCCTACACGCCCGATGACGGTGCCTCGTTCGATCGTTTGACCTGCTTGGACAAAGATTTCTGAAAGATGACCGTAGAGAGTCTGCTGCACCCCGTTGTGCTGAATGGTAATTGTTTTACCATAGCCACCCATCCAGCCTGCTGAGACAATAGTACCAGATCCAGCCGCAACGACAGGTGCGCCCATGGGTGCGCCAATATCCACGCCAGCATGAAAACGGCGATTACCTGTAATGGGGTGTGTCCGCCAACCATAACCGGATGTAATCGGCGCAGGGGTGCTGAGAGGGTAGATTATTTCGACGTTTTGCTCGCTGCTACTATTGGGGATAAAAACGATCGGTTTGACTGGTGAAATCTCAGTGTTGCTAACGGTTGGTAGCGGGGGTACCGTTGGAACTGTTTTACCGATTTTGACTTCGGGTAATTGGGCGACAGGTTGTACTTTGACAATCTGTTGGCGAGGTAGGGGTACAGGGAGTTCTACCTGGGCTGTGAATGAGGATAAGATTGGAGTTGACGATCGATTCGCGATCGCAGATGGTTTCATCGGTGCGAGAATATTCGATCTTAGGGCGCGTTGCCCACCTTTGGGTAAGCTCGCTTCGACGGGGTTGGAAGTGGGCAGATTAGATTTAGATGCCCCAGGGGTGACTGCTACACTGAGTCCAGTTTTGGGGATAGAATTATCGATTCTAGCCTGATTCTGGCGGATAGTTTTGCTGGCGGCCTGACGATTTGCCGGAATCGTATTTTGGAGTGGTGGGGGAACGAGGATCTCGATCGAGATTTCATCACCTTGGGTTCTGACAGTATAGTTTTGGGCGAGGGGAATATCCACCGTTTTCGGTAGACTAATATTACCAGTTGGACTCACCCAAACTGAGCCAGGATCGACGGCTACTGGTACTTCTCGATTGGGATTAAAGGGCTGTTGGCGTGGAGTAGACGGAAGATGGGGACCAAATACATCGCGATTTTGAGTGCCGATCTTGCCATTACTCCGCGCCGATCCTGATGCTTGAACTTGTGCCTGTGCTTGAGATTGGGCGGTAGAAATCGGCTGGAGATCTGCCCATACCACGCCAGTGTTGCCCAGAAAGCTCAAGCTACCTAGCCAAGCAACAATCTTTAACAATCCGGGATTGCGGAAGAAGATCCTAGATCGATACCCATGTGAATGATGCCTTGTCTTGTTTGCCTTGCTCATATTATTGTGTTCAGAACTATTGACTTGCCTCAGAGTATCAAAATCAATTAGTGTTTGATATGTCCGAAGTCACTAATGCTCGTAGCCCAATGTGAATGAACCTGGGGTAAGATAGATTTCGCTATCTTCGGTGGTAGTGGAAAAGCCGATATGTAACTCACCTCGTGATGAGATCCCCAAAACAGTTCCTAACTTACCATTTACCATCACTGAGGTGCCACGAGCATTGAGTAGTTTTAGATAGTCCGACAGTAAACTGTCGATTGTTGCTGGGGTGCAACGTTGGTACCCACTTATAATTCCCTCAATCGTACAACTTGCTAACACCTCAATGGTGAAACTTCCGTAATTTGGCCGATCGTCGAGACTAGGAGCCAAATTAATTGCTACGCCTTCGACAGGGTTGGTATGATTAATTCCCACGCCGACGATCGCCTGATGAATTCTGTCTCGATGAATACGTGTTTCCGTGAGAATGCCGCCCAATTTTCGCCCATTCAAGATTAGATCGTTGGGCCATTTAATGGAGACGGGAATTCCTAGTTGTCGCAATTGGTTCGCGATTCCCCAAGCGATCCCCATTGTTAATTGATGGCCATGGGTAGCTGGTAGATCTGGTGTTAATGCTAGTGATAAATATAGTCCGCCTGGAGCTGAATACCACTCTCGACCACGTTGTCCGCGCCCTGCTGTCTGTGCTCTGGCGATGACGATCGTTCCTGCTGGGGCACCATTGGCGACTAGTTCGGCTAGTTTTTGATTGGTGGATGGCAGTGTATCGAAAATGTGCAGATTGAGATTCCAATCTAAATTTGACTTCGATTTAACCAGGTCAATTATTGTTCGATCGTCCATCAATTTATTTCACTAATCTCGGTATAGTCAAAGTCATTTGGACTCTGTTCTATCAGTGGATATCGAGTATTATTGATTACTAAATAGTCTTCGATACAGTCTGGTTTGGATGAGTAATAAGTCAGTACATATTGTTTACCAATTTTGGACTGCATTTCGGTTTCGACTTCATCGCGCCACTGTGTTTTGGTGACGAGCACAATCAGTTGATTTGCCAGTTGGGGGAGGATTTGAGCGATTTGGCGACGGGAAATCGGATCTAAACTACCAAAGGGTGAATCCATGACGATCGGAAAAGTGTTGCTTTCTGGCATTCCGACTAGTTGCTGTTGGCTCCATGCTCGAACTCCATCGATAATTCCACCGATAAATGAGAGACTCAGAATTTGATTTTCGCCAGTGGATGCGGCGACGGTAGTTTCGATGCCTCTGGTATTTTCAACTAAAATTAGTTCGTATTTTTCGGTGATTTTAGGCAAGTAGGGGGTGACGGAAATCTGTTGGAATATTTGCTGTACACGCTGTTCTAATTGGAGTCGAAATTGCTGTTCTTGTTGATGGCGGATTCCGGTGAGGATATCGATCGCATCGATCGCCGCTTGGCGACGGCGGTAAGCTAAGATTTGGCGATCTTGGTTAGACTGTTGTTTGGTAATTTGTTTGGCTAGGGCTTGGATTTGTCCTTCTAAGTGGATAATTTGTTGTTTATTTTGACCCTGAAGTAAAATTAGATCGCGAACTTTGATGGCGATTTCGTCTAATCTTTTTTGAAGGTTGCTAATTTCGATATTAGTATCATGACGCAATTTTTCTTCGAGCAGATCGAGTTGGATTTCTAGTTGACTAATTTCGGCTCTAGCTGTGGCGACAATTTTTTGATGAAGGTCGATTTGTTGCCAAAATTCTTGACCTTTAGTTTCTAAGTCTTCAACTTGGGTAATAAGTCGCATGGTTGTCTCTTCGATCGCCGCAATACTGGCACGAGACAGCCAAATCTGAACTTGTTGATATGTGGAGCTATTGGGGAGCAGTTTGGTACCGCACAGACAATTTTGATGGTGGAGTAGTTGACTGAGGAATTCGCGAGAGACACCTTGGTTTAGTTCGCCGCGATCGCGTAGTTCTGATACAATCTTGTGAAAGTTCTGAGTTAAGCTTGGAAGTAATACTGTATATGCTTGACTGGAAACTAACTGTTCGATCGCTGTTTGTGCTTGACGAAGTTGAGTTTGATGGGTAGCTTTGATGCCTTCCAATTCTTGACGTTTGAGCTGGGTTGATTTGGCGGCGGTGAGTTCGAGTAGATGTAGATTTATTTCTCGATCGATTTGACTGAAGTTAGCAATCTCTTCGATAACTTCGAGCTGACGTGCCTGGATTTTGTCGATCTCTTGTTGGCACTGCTGTTGAGACTTGAGCAAATCTTGGGTAGTTGTATCGCCGATTTGACCGAGTTCGCTATCGAGAGTCTTTTTCGCTTCGGCAATATGTTTGATCGATCGATTCAATACTTCTACCCCCAGCAAAATTTTCGTTGCCTCGGCAATTTCCAATCTTTTATCTTTCCGCACGATCTGTTCGATCCGTTCCCCGTCAAAGAAAAAATATTGATGTAAACTACTCGGCAGAATTCGCCCAATAATTTCATCTGGTGGTTGCTGCGGATGTAACCATTTACCATCAGCATCACCGATATATAAATAGAGAAATTCGTTATTAATAATATTAACTTCAGTTTCCTGTTTATATGCTCGACACATCCGTTTGGCGCGATACTTTTTACCATCATGTTTCCAAGCAATTTCGACCCAACAATCGATACTAGTGCCAGTTGCCGCTTCGGAAATCGCCCGTTTATTTACTAGCTGTTGAGATTCGGCGAATGCCGCCGTAAACTTTTCATATAGTACCCAAGTAAAGGCATTGAGAATAGTTGTTTTCCCCGCCCCATTATTCCCATGAATGATGGTAGTATTCAATTGTTCGTCATTAGCAAGCTGGATTTCTGGTGTCTCTCCATAAAACTGACGAAAGTTATACAAACGAATAGTTGTCAGTTTCATTTAATAATCTCTTTGATGATTTTGAGAATATCATCATTAATGGGCGAATTTTTCTTGCGATCGAGCCTGTCTTTTTCTAGCTGCAATACTCGTTCGATAATTTGTCGAACTTCTGGGGTAGCTATAGATAGGGGATTCTGAATCTTATCTGTGGTCATGATTAGATTTATACATCTTATTCGATCGTCGTGTTTGACACTCCCCACGACTACGCTCTCTCACCGCAAGCGGGTTCTCGTTCCGAGACGCTACGCGAACGATTTGCTAAGTCGGGGGATTCTTGGCTCCGCGACATGCCTTGCCCCGATAGGTTTTCACCAACCGAAGTAGAGGGCTTGTCTCCCCAAGCGTTTCCAGTGTCTAGCACTGAGCTTCCTGTGTGCCCCACAGTAGCCAATCCTGAGTTAAGGATATTTATACCAGCGTTGTGGTCGCGGTCTAGTTTACAGCCACATTGACAAACATGAGTGCGAGTAGACAAAGATTTTTTAACCACAACACCACAGCTAGAGCATTCTTGGGACGTGTAGGCAGGGTTAACTGCAATAGTTACCCGTTTAAATACCTTGCCAAAATACTCTAACCAAACTCTAAATTGATACCATCCAGCGTCATTAATTGACTTAGCCAGACAATGATTTTTAACCATGTTCTTAATCCGCAAATCTTCATAGACGATGACATCGTGAGATGCAGCTACGCACCGCGCCAATTTAACAGCGTGGTCTTTACGTTGTCTACTTATTTTGAGGTGAACTCTAGCTAATTTAACTCTAGCCTTACGTCTATTTCCAGAGCCTTTGATTTTGCGAGAAACTAGTCTTTGCGACCGCTTCATCTTCTTCTCCCCAGTCCGGTAGAACCGAGGATTTTCAACTTTGTTACCCAGTGAATCAGTGTAAAAAGACTCTAATCCAACGTCTAAACCGATGGTTTTGTGAGTTGGTTCGATTACTACTTCCCGATCTACTTGAATGCAAAATTGAACATAGTAGCCGTCAGCACGCTTAACCAATCTCACTCGCTTAATTTGGTCTGGCTGATAGAAGTTTAGGTCACGAGTACCTTTCATCTTCAGTCTGCCAATGCCATTTTTATCGGTGAAGGTGATTGATTTACGATCATCAGTTAGTCGCCATCCAGAGGTTTTATATTCAATGGATCGGTTATCTTTCTGGAACTTAGGAAATCCTTTAAGTCCAGGTACTTTCTTCTTGCAGTTGTCGTAAAACCTAGCAATTGCTGACCATGCCCGTTCTGCGCTAGCTTGTCTAGCCATCGAGTTTAATTTATCAGCAAATGTAAATTCATGAGCCAATACAGCGCAATATTTATTGAGGTCATATTGAGACTTGCCCAATCCATCGATCCAAAAGCGCAAGCATTTGTTTCTAATGAACTGAACAGTCCGCAAGGTTTCATCAACAGCGGTGAACTGCTCTAATTTTCCGTAAGCTTTAAACTCTAGAACGATCATGATTAGTTGTTGGTTTCGATCTATATTTATATTGGCATAGATCACATAAACATGTCAAAGAATCTAGAAAATATTGTTAGTTCTGAGCGCATACTGGGGCTAAAGCCCTGCAATCGCTCCAAGGCGGCTGAAGCCGCGACCGCTTACATCCCCACGCTTGAAAGCGGGGGTTTTAGCTCGTTTTCCGATAAATTTAACCATTTTGAGGCTGTTTGGTCAATTTTAGCTATGGTGTACTGTCGTAAAAATCGAGTTACTTAACGTGATGCTTATCCAATTATAGCAATTTAACCCCAGTCAGACAGGGGTTAAGACCTTCGATCTCTGTACTATTCGATGCTTTTATCCGATCCCTAATCTCCGCATCCCACAAACCAACAAAGCGTTCGCGTAGCGTGCCTTCGGCAATCTGATTCACCAAACCCACCGTCTCAAATAACCTATGCTTTGAGGGGGGGTTTGGGGGGGGGACACTCCCCCACCCAATGGGGGGTCTGGGGGTCAGAACCCCCAGATCCGGGTTCTCTCCTCACCAGCAACAATCGCAACCCACAAGTATTTCCCATTTACCGCTTTTGCTCAGTGCAAATAGTCGCCTTAACAGGGGTAATCTACCAACTAATTAAAACGCGCCCTGGAGGACTTGAACCCCCGACATTCGGTTTTGGAGACCGACGTTCTACCAACTGAACTAAGGACGCACGATGAGAAAAAAGAGTTAGTGTTATTCCTGACCCTGCTTCTATTGCCATAATAACATATAGTTGATGGTCAGGAGACACAAATTTTGCCGTTGGCGCAGCCGCTCTTTTGGAGCATCGATCTAATCCAATGGACGATCGAACCGCTGTTTGACACGAGTTGCTTTACCAACGCGATCGCGAAGATAGAACAATTTAGCACGACGAACTTTACCACGACGAATTACTTTGACATTATCAACCTTGGGAGAGTGCAACAGGAATACCCGCTCCACACCAACGCCTTGGAAGACACGACGAACAGTAATAGTCTCATTGATACCGCCATTACGTCGAGCAATAATAATGCCTTCGTATGGTTGTACCCGTTCTTTGTTACCTTCTTGAATTTTTACGCCTACGCGGACGGTATCGCCTACGTGAAGGGTCGGCAGATCGGATTTTAGATATTCCGCTTCGATCGAGCGAATAATTTCCTGAGCTTTCATAGATTTTGGAAAAATTCACAGACTCATATATTAACACAATAGCATGGATTTTGGCTAGTTTTTGAGATCGATCGATTTTCCCAGCCCAAGAAAAAGTAAACAAACATCAAAATCTCAGCCTTATCTGACTACAGCAACAGATCCGTTCGGTGATAAGCTAATGGTTAGGATTGCAAGATATAAAGACTCCTATATTCAGATCGCCTAACTATATAACTCGCACATGGCAACCACCGCAGAAAAAACCAACGTGGGGAGACTCACTCAAATTATCGGCCCAGTTGTGGACGTAGAATTTACTGGTGGCAAGATGCCCCAGATTTATAGTGCCCTCAAAATCGAAGGCAAAAATGAAGCCGGACAAGACGTATCTGTAACTTGTGAAGTTCAACAACTTCTGGGCGACAATCAAGTCCGTGCCGTCGCGATGAGTACCACTGACGGTCTAGTTCGTGGGATGGAAGTACAAGACCTTGGCGCGCCAATTAGCGTCCCTGTAGGTAACGCTACTCTGGGTCGGATCTTCAATGTCTTGGGCGAACCAGTAGACAATCAAGGTCCTGTATCTACAGAAGAAAGATCTCCCATTCACCGTGCAGCTCCCAAGCTGACTGAATTGGAAACCAAAGCGTCTGTATTCGAGACTGGCATCAAAGTCATCGACTTACTCACTCCCTATCGTCGGGGCGGTAAAATCGGTCTGTTCGGTGGTGCTGGCGTAGGCAAAACCGTCATCATGATGGAATTGATCAACAATATCGCTACCAACCACGGTGGTGTATCAGTATTCGGTGGTGTGGGCGAACGTACTCGTGAAGGGAATGACCTTTACAACGAGATGATGGAATCTGGCGTTATCGACAAAGATAACCTCACCAATTCTAAAATCGCTCTCGTCTACGGACAAATGAACGAGCCACCTGGTGCGCGGATGCGCGTTGGGTTGTCTGCATTGACAATGGCGGAATATTTCCGTGATGTCAACAAACAAGACGTGCTGTTGTTTATCGACAACATTTTCCGCTTCGTGCAAGCGGGTTCGGAAGTATCTGCACTACTCGGTCGGATGCCTTCAGCGGTAGGTTATCAGCCTACTCTCGGTACTGACATGGGAGATTTGCAAGAGCGGATTACTTCTACTAAGGAAGGTTCGATTACTTCGATTCAAGCGGTATATGTACCTGCGGATGACTTTACCGATCCTGCACCTGCAACTACCTTCGCTCACTTAGACGGGACTACTTCATTGTCTCGTGGTTTGGCGGCAAAAGGAATCTATCCAGCGGTAGATCCTTTGACTTCGACTTCGACAATGTTGCAACCTGCGATCGTCGGTGCGGAACACTATGATACTGCTCGTGCGGTACAGTCTACGCTCCAACGGTACAAAGAATTGCAAGATATCATTGCGATTCTCGGTTTAGACGAACTCGCCGAAGAAGATCGGTTAGTCGTTTCCCGCGCTCGGAAAATCGAACGTTTCCTTTCTCAACCCTTCTTCGTTGCGGAAGTCTTCACTGGTTCCCCTGGTAAGTACGTCAAATTGGAAGACACTATCAAAGGTTTCCAAATGATCCTCAAAGGCGAACTCGACGATTTACCAGAGCAAGCTTTCTACCTCGTTGGCGATATCAACGAAGCGAAAGCCAAGGCTGAGAAACTTAAAGGTTAGGGAATAGGGGATAGGGGATAGGGGATAGGGAATAAAATTAGGGAATAGGGAATAGGGAATAGGGAATCAGGATTAGTTTTTCCCTAACCCCTAGCCCCTAACCCCTGAACCCTGAACCCTGAACCCTGAACCCTATCCCCTGACCCCTATCCCCTATCCCCTATCCCCTATCCCCTAATTTAATGACATTAACTGTAAGAGTAATTGCCCCAGACAAGACTGTTTGGGATGGAACGGCTGAAGAAGTAATTTTGCCGAGTACGACTGGACAATTGGGCATTTTGAGCGGTCATGCATCGCTTTTGACTGCTTTGGATACTGCGGTAATGCGTGTCAAAGCAGGGAAAGATAAATGGACTCCGATTGCGCTGATGGGTGGCTTTGCGGAAGTCGAAAATGATGAGGTGACTGTACTCGTCAATGGCGCAGAATTGGGTGATAAGATCGATCGCGAACAAGCCAAAACAGCATTTGCTGAAGCGGAGCGAAATTTAGTTGCAGTAGCTAATGGTTCTCGTCAGGAGCAGATCAAAGCTAATCAAGCTTTTAAACGTGCTAGAGCTAGATTACAGGCTGCTGGTGGTTAGTTCGATCGCGTTGGCGTAAGCCTGCCTTTGGTACAGCGTACCGTTCGCTTTAGCGTCTGCCTTAGCAGAAGGTAATCGATATAATTAGTATTAATTAAGTTTAAATAATTAATAAATATCAAACCTCTTAGATTTAATCTGAGGGGTTTTGCTATGATGTAGTCGATCGGTTAAATAATTAAATTAGGAGTGCGAACGGGCAGATGCGAACTTGGAGAAAATTGAAAGTTCTAATTATTCGGGATGAGATGTTTCTAAAAACAATCGAATCCATTGAAGTTCTCGTCGCTAAACTATTGTCGATCGCAATGGTCTTAGTGACTTTCATCGCGCTGGCACAGTTGAGCTATGCTCTAATTGATAAATTAGTTATTACATTTCAACGACCGAGTAATGATGATTTTAATTCTACCCTATTTGAATTGTTTGGGCTAGTTTTAAATGTTTTGATCGCGCTGGAAATACTGGAAAATATTACTGCATATCTGAGGAAAAATGTCACTCAGATCGAACTAGTCATCGTGACATCTTTAATTGCTGTTGCCAGGAAAATTATTATCCTCGATCTGGAAAAGAAAAGTAGCGGCGATCTAATTGCGCTGGCAGTGGCTGTTTTTGCGCTTTCGATTAGTTATGCGATCGTTCACCAACTAAATAAAAAGAAATAAGGCTATTAGTTGATGCGATCGCCGACGAACTATAGCAACCGCCAGGGCGGTTAGCACAGATGTAGACGCTTCCGCTCTGGCGGAGGCTACGCCAACAAACCAGTGCGTCAGCTTTCCCAAACTGACCCCTGACCCCTGACCCCTGCTATAGCACTGCCTTTCGACTGTAGGGGCTTTCCGCTGGCCTTTCAATAATGATAAAATTTTAGTCTGAACTACTCGCTGTCCTCAAACTATGAATACTCCAGTTTATCCCGTCCGGTGGCAGGACGATCGCGTATTACTGATCGATCAAAATCGGCTGCCAAATGAATATACTCATGTTGAGATCGGTAGGGTAGAAGATATGGCACAGGCGATCGCAACGATGATCGTGCGGGGTGCTCCAGCGATCGGCGTGGCGGCGGCATATGGGATGTATTTAGGAGCTAGAGATCTGACGACAACAGATCGCGAGGAATTTCTCACCCAACTGACAGCAATTGGGAAAACCCTTAGAGCTACTCGCCCTACTGCGGTAAATCTATTTTGGGCGATCGATCGCATGGAAGCAACCGCCCAAGCTGCAACGGGAACTACGGCGGAGATTGCCGAGCAGTTACTTGTGGCTGCAAAAAAGATTAACGCTGATGATATTGAAACTTGTCAAGCGATCGGCGCACATGGTTTAGCCGCTCTACCTAGTAGCCCCTCCAAGCTCTGTATCCTCACTCACTGCAACGCTGGAGCCTTGGCAACTGCGGGTTATGGTACTGCACTCGGTGTGGTGCGATCGGCGTGGGCTGAGGGGCGTTTGGCGCGACTGTATGCAGATGAGACTCGCCCTCGGCTTCAGGGTGCCCGACTGACGACTTGGGAATGTGTGCAGGAGGGGATTCCGGTGACGATGATTAGTGATAATATGGCGGCACATTGCATGAAGCAGGGTTTAATTGATGCTGTGGTAGTTGGTGCCGATCGAATTGCTGCTAATGGTGATGCTGCTAATAAAATTGGGACTTATAGTTTGGCGTTGGTGGCTAAGGCGCATAATATACCTTTCTTTGTTGCTGCACCAGTTTCGACGATCGATTTTAGTCTGAGTGATGGAAGTTTGATTCCGATCGAGGAACGTCATCCTTCGGAGCTTTATCAAGTTGGTGAAACTATTATTTGTCCGCCAGGAGTTGAGTTTTTTAATCCAGCTTTTGATGTGACTCCGGCGAACTTGATTCAGGCAATCATTACTGAGTTTGGGGCATTTCCTCCCACCGAAATCATCAATCTCAAGCGATGAAATATCTTTTTTAGAATAGCATGAACTGTGGGGGCTGGGTTGTGGTTTTCACTCGGTAGGGGCAATTCATGAATTGCCCCTACCGAGTGTTCAAACATCCTCTTAATTCATCCGCCAAATTTCTAAGCGACGATCGTAAAATCGGTAGCAACTAATGTAGGTACATTCAAGAGAGTGGCGAATTCACCACCATTTGTACCAAAACCAGTCGCAACACCATTTTGATTGTAGAAGAGCGATCCACTGTTTGAGCTGTAGACGATCGCAGCCGATTGAGTATCCACCAAACTATCATCATCTACAGCAATAAAGTCGCCACCCATCGCGGCACCCAACGCACTAGTAATTGCGCTGAAGGTAGATTTGCTCAGAGAGATTTTATCTTCAGTAGATGTGAAATCATAGATCGTATCCAACCCAAATAAACCATTTACCGTAATCGCACCAGACAAGGAACCATTATAAGCAAATAGATCGTTACCAGCTCCGCCACTGATGATATCATCACCACTTTGTCCATAGATGGTATCGTTACCATCTCCACTATTGATGAGATCGTTACCAGCTTGTCCCAAGATATAGTCATTACCGCCAGCACCGAAGATTCGATCGTCCCCATTACCACCGTATAGACTATTATTAAGATTATTTCCGGCGATGCGATCGTTACCGCCGCCACCATAAACATTCTCTAGCGACAGCACCGGAATTACTAACTTGAGATTTGCATTGACGGTTTGACTCGTAGTTAAACCTAGATTGATATTAACCGCCGCCGCCGTCAGAGTGAAATCGATGGTATCATTACCACCCGTAGTAGTTTCCGCGATCGTATCAATACCTTGCACTAAATCAGCATCATAGCGGTAAGTATCATTACCATTTAACCCTGTGAGCGTATTATTGGCAGCATTACCAATTAGCACGTTATTACCAGCATTAGCAGTACCATCAATCGCACTCGTACCTGTGAGGGTGATGTTTTCGACTAAAGCAGCTAGTGTGCTGGTGACATTGGTACTGAAGGTATCGGTAATGGTGACGATCGCTTTATTATCGGCGATTGTGGCATTAGTCGGCGTACTTAGAGTAATCTCGAAGGTTTCGTTAGCTTCATTGAGATCGTTATTGAGGATGGGTACAGAGATCGTTTTGGATATTTCACCCGCCGCAAAGGTGAGGATATCAGTAGTAGTAGTATAATCAGTGTCTGCGATCGCCGTACCATTACTAGTGGCGTAGTTGACGCTGACAGCTTGATAACTGGCGTTACTTAGGGATACTGTGATGAAAGATTGAGTGGGAGCACCATCAATCCCTTCTACCACTGTAATATCGGCAATGGAAATCGTTGGTTGTAGATCGTCATTGCTAATCGTACCTACTACAGGATCGATCGTTTCAGCACGATAGCCAGTACCACTCGCTAGAGTGAGCGAGACAGTTTCGTTAGTTTCAAAGGTTGTATCTGTTGTCGGATCGATGTTGACAGTAGCGATCGTCGCACCAGCAGCAAAGGTGACAGTACCACTGGTAGCCGTAAAGCTAGCGGCTCCAGTTTGAGCATAATCTGTATCCAGAGTAGCCGTACCGCCTACACCATAATTAACGGTTAAGGCATTAGTTGTTACACCAGTACGAGTGAAGGTATATACTAATTTGGCGGTACCATCTTCACTTACCGTCGCAGGGGCTACTGTAAGAGTAACATCAGTATCATCATTGACGATCGAACCTTCCACCGCTGTAGTTGTAGCAATGTTATAACCAGTACCACTCGTGAGAGTGAGGGCGACAGTTTCGTCAAGTTCAACGGTTGTATCTGCTGTCGGATCGATGTTGACAGTAGCGATCGTCGCACCAGCGGCAAAGGTGACAGTACCATTGGTAGCCGTAAAGCTAGCGGCTCCAGTTTGGGTATAATCTGTACCCAGAGTAGCATTCCCACTCACACCATAATTAACGGTTAAGGCATTAGTTGTTACACCACTA
>JANMEL010000171.1:0-10745 GCA_031376885.1 Chamaesiphon sp. OTE_70b_metabat_96
GCGATTCAAACAATCGCCAAGTTTGATATCTATATCTTGGCAGATTCGATCGAGTGCAGGTGATATTTAGCAGAATAATTAATTATTTATCCCTAATTCAAATTTGGGATGATGACTCATAGCAATTACTATGCTTGTTAGGAGATACCCCCGACTTCTCCAAGAAGTCGGGGGTATCTCTACGCTCGACAAAAAACCCGACTTCTAGTCCCAGAAGTCGGGTTTTTGTGGGATTGTGGATGTTATACTGGCAAAAAGTCTAGCGTCTTCGACCGCTACCAAAGCCAGAACTAGAACGGCTCCGACCGCTGCCAAAACTGCGGCTAGAACCTCCAGAAGGACGAACGGTACGGGATCCATTCTCGGAGCGGTTGAGGTTGCTACTACCGAATCCTGACCCCGTAGAACGAGTGCTTTCTTTTAGTGGATTGGTACGAGTTGTATTGTTGCTACCAAAGCCATTATTCAAGCGTCCAGTGGTGCGTAAAGTTGTGCGATTTGTTACGGCTGGGGGTGGACTATTGTAGCGAGATTGATAACTTTGGACGGCTTGTCCGTAGTTATTACCATAACCACCATAGCCATTCATTCCACCCTGATTATATACAGGAGGCATATAATATTGAGGTCTGAACAACATATTGCTAATTACACTTCCGGCAATGTTTCCGGCGACAGCACCAGCAAAGGGTTTCCAGAAGCTAGATTCTTGTCTGACTACGACTGTTTCCTTTTCTCCCGTTTGAGGGTTGGTTTTGGATTCAGTGACGTTATGGACGTACTCAATTTTATAGTCTTCGGTTAGGTGGAGGGAGACTTGACCTTTATCTGATTTGAGGTAATTTTTCTCGCCAGCTTTGACTTCTTCGTCTGTTAGTCGCGCCATCTGCAAGTTGGTTGTGCGGTACATTGGCGGCGTACCAGCAGGGGTATTTATCAGCATCAGGTTATATTCGCCATTAGCATCATTATAGCTAGCTTGTTGGACGGGATATTTGCCATCAGCGATCGGCTTTTGGTTGGTATTATTGCTGACTGTGGGCGATGCTTGACTGGTGGCTTGAGATGTACGATCTTCACTTTTGGAGCCGCAAGCGACAGATGTGAAAGACAAGCTCAAAGCCATAAAGATGATGACTAATCGACGGAACATATAGGCTGATTTCATGACTGTTTCAGTTACTTATTTTAGCTAATTTCTAGGTCGATCCACAATTCACAATTTTGGTTTCGAGTCTTGGGATCTCCCCAACTGCTCCAGCACAAGATCCGCGTCTTCTGAATCGATCTTAGCCCAGATTCGATCGGGAGCAAATGCTGTAAACCGATCGATCTAGATCTGGTTAACCGCATCGTTTACAAGGGAATTAATTCGGGGAAGTTTTGCAATACTTGATCGTCTGTCAATTCATCCCCAAATCGAGCGGGAGAGAAGTGGACATATATCGCTCTGAGTCGTTCTTGATAGTGGAGATTAATTAGAGCTTTCAATCCAATTTTGAGTGCAGACATATCAGCGAGATCCGTTTCGAGACTAGGCTCTGTTCCTTCAAAGGCGACTGTCAACATCACAATTAAATTGCGAGTCGGGGGTAGGGTTAAGTTTTGTTTGGGGTCATTATTACCACTCAAATCAGGTTCGCTCAAATATCGCCCAGCGGAATCGGTAAACAATTCATTGGCAAAATCCCCCGCGCCGCCTTCGTCCCAGAATACATCACCTTCGTTCGATGCCGATCGCCAATAGGTATCGTATTGCAAGAGATTTTGACAGACTTCTACTAATCCTTCGCCTACTATAGTCAAATCTCCGTCGGATTCGATCGCTTGACGAGCTGCTTGGTTGAGGATTCCCAGCAGGGGTGAGACTTCTTCCCCACCCAGATGGAGAAAAATTCGCGCCACCACAAATTGGGTTTTGCCACTAAGTTTATTAAACTGGTCGCGTAAGCTCATAGGGGATAGGGGATAGGGGTAGGGATTATTCACGGTGTCATTAGGATGATTTCAACGACTGAAACACTCACTGTGCTGACTTTTTTACTCTACAGCACTTAACCCCCTTACCCCTCACTGGATCCATTCTAAAACACGATTCCAACTCCACCAGGGATCGCGATCGTTATTTAATCTTTGACAAGCTAAGTTGCTAATATGCCCCACATGTCCGCCGTGGGGAGTAAGGATGAGATCGATGTTCGATCGACCTCGAACGATATCCTCCAAGTCACCAACTAAAGTAGGATCGAAGAGCGGATCGTCAGCGGCATAAATAATCAACGTTGGTTTGGTAAGTTTGTCAAGAAAATAAAGCGGACTCGTAGCGGCGTAATAATCCTGCACTGTCTCAAACCCAAGTCGGGGAATGACTAACTCTCGATCGAATCCCCAGATAGTAGTAGCACGTTCGATGGCTTGTGAATCTATTTCTGTTGGATGATGGTGATGGAGTCCCCAGGCTAATTTTCGTAGCTCTTTGGCGATCGAGCGTTCTAGATATTTGCCAATGGGATGCGCCATCAGGTATGTTAGGGATCGATCGGATTCCAGACTCGGACAAATGACCGCACCGCCAGCAATTTCGGGGACATTCTCCCCCGCCTTGATGCCCCACAGAGCCAGTTGACCGCCCAAAGAGTACCCAAGTAACCACATCGGCGCGGGACAGCCTAGCTGAACCGATTGGCGGGCAATCTGAACAAAATCTTCACCCTCATGGATACCATCAGAAGTCAGTTGCGGCGAAAGTTCGGCTGTCTTGCCATGTGCTCGCCAGTCAAACATCACCACTGCATAACCACAGGCATAGGCTTTCCGCCCCAAAATTCTTAAAAACCACTGATTTTCGAGGGTTCCAGTGATGCCATAGGTAGCAACAATCGTTCCTTTCGGTGCGGGGGGAATCGCCACAATCCCAAAGATCGGTACGCCACCATCGCCAGTAAAGATATGTTCGCGGTATTGTGGTTCTGGCTCGTGGGTATCTTTTTCCCAGTCTTTACTCTTCCCCAGTGCGGTATAGAGTGTCATCGCCAAACCAGATTGCAGCCACCAGGGGGGATTATATTTAGGGTTCAAATCGCTGACTGCTCACAAATTCAATACTATCTGATACTTTAACAAAGAGTAGGGGTTTAAATCCCCCACCTGTTAGGTGGATTGGTTTTTAGGGTGGGGTCTAAATCCCCATCCTAAAAACCCAATTCTCAATTCTCAATTCTCAATTCTCAATTCATTTAACTATCAAAGGATATTTGCCACTAAAATTTACAGATGGATGCTGGTTTTAGGGGACAAGTTTTGACAGTCAAAGGATTATTTTCGATGTCGAGCCATGTTATTTTACTCAAGCCTGCTAGGGGATTGAGATCGGTGATTTTATTGTTGCCGATTTCCAGTATCTCTAATTCCTTCATCCCAGAAATAGAACTCAGGTCACTAATTTTATTCTTACTAAGTTTTAAATCATACATTTTTTTGAATCCGCCCAAAGTCTGGATATCGCTAATTTGATTATTAGTTAGCATCAGGTTGGTCAAATTACTCAAGCCAGCAATTGGTTTTAGATCGACAATTTGATTGCTACCGAGAAATAGTTGAGTTAATCCAGTCAATCGAGCGAGTGGTTTCAGATCGATAATTTGATTATTATCTAGTGATAGTATTCCTAGTTGAGTAAGTCCAGCTAGTGATTCGATGTTCTTAACTTTATTGCTATCGAGATAGATAAGTGTCAGATTAGTCAATCCTACTAGAGACTTTAGATCGTCGATCCGATTGTTACTAAGATTGAGAGTATGTAAATTTTTTAATCCAGCCAAAGGATTCACATCGACAATTCGATTGTTCGCAAGATAGAGAAAAGTCAACTTATCTAACCCCGCTAGTGGCTTGAGATCGACAATTTGAGCTTCACCGAGAGCAAGATTATCTAAATTTGTCAAATTAGCCAGTGGTTTTACATCGGCAATGGGATTATTATTCAGGGTGAGATTCGTCAAGTTCGTCAAACTAGCTAGCGGCTGAAGATCGACGAGTTTAGTATTAGTAAGATCTAGTTCACTGAGACTTCTAAGTTTAGCATCAGCTTTTTTACAATTACTCGTACCAGCTTGTTTTAATAAGATGTCGATCGTTCTTCTTGTATCGATCGGCACAGTTCTTTTCTGTTGACACCATTTCACAAAGCTTTGTGGTTTTGGCTCTTGGGCAAAGGCTGATGGTAAGACTTGGCTCAAAAATCCGCATGTGGCGAGTAATAGTAATACTTTGTTCATAATGTTAAATAAGGGGTGTGATGACGAGCCACTGACGTGAGAAGACTTGCGATCGACTTGCGAGATCGTCGGTTAGGAAACTTTTTAGTTACGCCTCTAGTCAATGGGTATAGAAATATAGTAAGCTTAGATTCAGTTATTTTCCAAAAACACCATGAGATTATTCGCTCGATCTAACTATATCACCCCGATCGCGATCGCAATTGGTGTTGGTTTTTACACTTTGACTGGTTCTCAGGCGATCGGCTCTGAAAGTGTTTATTTTCAGGTGCCCTCTGGTAATATTCACTGTGGAACTGATGGCACATATTTGGATTGTGAAATGGGAACGAATAACGCTAAATTGCCAGCGAAACCAAAAGACTGTAATTTAGATTGGGGAAATAGATTTGTGATGTCGCCAAATGGAGCCGCCGAGCGTGCATGTCATGGAGATACTCTCGGTAGAGATCCAAAAAATCCAGTCTTGAGCTATGGTAAAATCTGGCGCAAAAAAGGATTTACTTGTATCTCTAAACCCAGTGGTTTAACTTGTACAAATGTGGATGGGCGCGGTTGGACTCTGAGTAGAAACAAGCAACAACTTTTCTAGGAAAATTTATTAACAGAGAGCAGGGGTTTAAATCCCCCTCCTAAAAACCCAATTCTCACTTCTCACTTCTCACTTCTCACTTCTCACTTCTCACTTAACTTATGTGAGGTAGTCATAAAATTTACTAAACCAGGTAGTTTGAAAATCCAGCAAAATGGTACTTGTAATTTTAATCCTGACATATTGACCATGACTGGAACTTACAAAAAAACCAGTACTGCCAAACCAGTTTTTGAGTAAGATCGTTTGAAGACCTTAACTTTATTGTCGATCGCGCATCGACAAAGTTTTTAAAAAGTTAGGACATACCCAAAGGCTTCTTCAAGAAGCCTTTGGGTATTGCAGCAACAGTCTAGATGCCCTAATCACTCTGGCGATTGCTCCAATGACTCGATTGTCGATCGGACATCGATCTCGACTAAAATGAGCGGATAAGCTAGCTTCGATCGATTTACTAATGCGCTTTGACATTATCACTCTATTTCCTGACTTTTTCACATCCCCTCTGGGGTGCGGATTATTAGGGAAAGCCTTAGCCAAACAGATTGCGTCGGTACATATTACCAATCCCCGCGACTTTACCACCGATCGACACCACAAGGTTGATGATGAGTCATATGGAGGTGGTGTAGGCATGGTGATTAAAGCCGAACCGATTTTTGCAGCGGTAGAGTCATTACCGATTTTTCCCCGCCAACAAGTACTACTGATGAGTCCCCAGGGGCAAAAGATCGATCGACCTTTATTAAACGAATTAGCCACAGACTACGATCGATTGGTGCTCATCTGCGGCCACTATGAGGGCATTGACGAGCGGGTAACTCATATAATCGATCGAGAGATCTCTCTGGGTGATTTCGTGCTCACCTGCGGCGAAATTCCGGCACTGACGTTAATTAATGGAATCGTTCGGTTACTTCCAGGTACGGTAGGGAAAGTAGAATCGATCGCCACAGATAGCTTTGAAGATGGGTTACTTGACTATCCCCATTATACTCGTCCCGCAGAATTTCGCGGTTGGCGCGTACCCTCTGTATTAATGTCGGGAAATCATGACAAAATAGCCAAGTGGCGATACCAACAACAACTCGATCGAACTCAGGCAAAACGCCCTGATTTATACGCCAAATGGTTAGAAGATCGGTCTTGAAGCGTCAATGTGCGCGAAAGAAATGTCTATAGTATAGATACCAATTTGGTTCGATTTGCTTGAATTTCCAGATTTCCGATCGATCTTTTCGACCCCGAGTATCCAGCCCTTGCTCAAATTGGCTTAAAGATCCTGTGGCGATCGAATTTGGCTCCAATCCACCCTGCGGAGGGGCATCTGAGAAAATATAGCCCTTTTCCTCAACAATAGTATCATAGTCATCATATATCACCTGGTCTACCACGAATAAATAGGGGGTTCCTTTAAATTGCTTTGAAGGATGTTCGGGTGCTGTAAATTTTTGAGCTATATATTCTAGATTTAAACTACGCATATAATTAGCTAGATCGTGTGAATCTTTGCCCTCGATCTTACTGTTACAATGAAAAAACAGCTCTACTGTAAAATTCACACTGCTGCGATTGGTTACTGACTCAGATTCACACTGTTTCATTAGCGCGATTGATTCCGACTTATGTCGTTGAAAATTGGCTATTATTTGCCGATCCGATTGCAAAGCTACTCTACTTGAGTTGCAGGCAGTTGTAAATATAATTGTCAACCAGAAGCTTAAAGCCAATCCCCAAAAGTTATTTGGTTTCATTAATTAAATCTCCTCTCAAATATCCTTACTATAGCCGCGATTACCTACTGCTTCGATCCCATCCACATATATAATAGAATAACACCGCCATTCAGCCTTCAGTAAGGGTTTCAGTAACGCCCAAGCAAAATATACTAGATCGGGTGCATCTGATGATGTAAAATGCAATTACCTAGCCCAAATTGATTTTGGACAATACTAGGACTAATCTTGACTTTACCGATCTCCACCACATCATGAAGCGTCGCCAATTTCTGCAATATAGTACTCTCACCGCAGCAGGTTTGACATTTGCCGCTTGCGGAGATCGGGGGAGTAATCATTTTACTCAACCACCCGCCAACTTTGGCACATTAGAAAAAACCGATCTCAAGATTGGGATTGTTTCTAGTTTAGACTGTCTACCATTGGTGGTGGCAAAAGAGCAAGGGATGTTCAAGAAATATGGATTGAATGTTACTCTTGTCAAAGAAGCAAATTGGGAGAAGTTACAAACTCAATTGCAAGGTGGTAAATTAGACGCAGCACAGACTCTATTTGCGATGCCACTATGGGAATATTTTGGTAACAATAAAGGTGGTAGCCAAAGTAGGGAAGAGCGAGGTGAGAAAAGTAAAACCAAAAAAAAAGGTCAGTCAAAAACAGTCGCGTTGATGGGGTTGAGTTTGAATGGTAATAGTATTAGTCTGGGTGAGGCAGCTTGGAAGGCTGGGTTACGTCATCAAAGAGCATATAATAGTCTCCATGAATTCCAAGATGTCTATAATAAATATTTTAGACTGGCTAAACAACCTTTGGGATTTGCGATTTCTCACCCCGCAGCTATGGCGAATTATACCACTAGATATTGGCTCGGAGCAATGGGCATCAACGCCGAACGAGATCTCAAGTTTCAGGTATTAGCACCCAAAGATATTATTGCTGGTTTGGATAGTGGTAAGCTGGCTGGATACGCCACCGATGAGCTATTTAACCAACAAACAATCGCCGATAAAAAAGCTTTTACTGCTTATATCGATCGAGATATTTGGCATGGACATCCTGAAAAAATCCTCGCGACTCTCGACACCTGGCTCGAAGAAAATCCCACTTCTGCAAAGGCAATGATGGCAGCAGTATTAGAAGCTTGTCAATTTTGTGAAGTTGAAAAAAACAAGCCTAATCTCCCATTAATGTTGGGTAAATCTGATTATACCGATCCTGGTACTAATTCCAATTGGCAGAATATTTTACTCGGTAACTATAACTATGTTGGTTTGGATGATAAACCAGCAATTGTCAAAACACCTGATTTCCAAATCTTCCACTTTCAACCCACCGACTATCTCCAATCACCCAATCACGCCAACTTTTTGTGGCACTCACACGCTATTTGGGTAATTACTCAAATGGTACGCTGGAATCAACGTAATCTCACCGATTATCCTCAGGATGCCAATACGATCGTTGAAGAGTTGTATCCGACAGAAACATATGCAGATGTCGCCAAAGAGTTTGGTTTGGCAATGCCAAAAGAACAAATGAAAGTCGAAAGATCGGCAGTATTTATCGATCGAGTTAGCTTCGATCCTGCTAAAGCCGACGAATATCTCAACACTTTTGAACTTCGGACATGATCCTAAATACCCAACTTATTGGAAAAGTTGGGTATCTATTATGGTCAACACCATTAACGCACTCGATCGCGGATTTAGTACTTACATAACTGGGGGTAATTCAGAAGCGCAATGACTACATTTAACCGCTTTGAGGGGAATTGTAGAGAGGCAATAAGGGCACTCTTTGGTGTCTGCTTCTACCAATTGTTCTTCTTTTTTCTTGATGGCAGCTAATGCTCTAATTGCTAAGAAAATCACAAACGCAATAATTAGAAAATCGAGCAAGCTACCTAAAAACTGACCGAAAAGGACGGCATTTTCAATCATTTCACCCGCTTTTTTTGGATCGGGGTTGGGGATTTGCCCCAGCACTAACTTTGCATTTCTCCAGCCACCGCCAGGAATGATCGTACTAACGATCGGCATGATAATATTTTCGACAAAACCGCTGACGATTTTACCGAATGCTCCACCGATAATCACTGCAACTGCTAGATCGACGATGTTACCTTTCATGATAAAATCTTGAAAGTCTTTGACAAATCCAGTGGCGGCTGCTCTTGAAGGTCTCATAGTCATATGTTTAGATATTTCCTGCTAGTAGTATTTATTAAGGATTCGGATTGAGAAATGCTATGTCATTATAACTCAATTTTGTTCCCGATCGATTAGTCCAAAATGCTGAACTTTGCCCAAATGAGTAAGGTTTAGTCCTCATAATTTACTTTGAGGTTGCGCCAATCCATAGACTAGATCGTAGCAGTTTGCTAGATTAAATATACCTCTATCTAATTGTCAGCAATACCGTAACCAATAATATAAACAGAACCCCCACCGCAAAGCTCAATAACCACAGCCAATTATAAAATCTTTTAGCATCGCGAGTTGAGGCTTTTTGGCGCACCTGAAGATCTCCCCAAGTAGCAATTGTTTCATCATAATGTCGATCGAACCTGTCGAGTTGTTGTTCGGCTTCATAACTGACATTCTGCCGAATCGTGTCGATGTCTGTCTTGAGCTGTTCGATGGTTTCGGCATTTAGTCGGTTTTGTTTGGCAATATTGACAAATTCCAAGCGCATTCCCTCCACTTTATCGATCGTTTCCGCCGTTAATTCGTAAAACTGTTCTTTTTCTGTTTGTACAGATTGAGAAAGTTCGCCAAATTTGCGATCGAGTTCGGCGATACTAGTTTGGAGGGTTTGAGATTTATCGACAATTTGCTCGTGAATGATGGTAATGTTGCTGTCGAGACCATTAATTTGGTTCACCTTGAGCGTCAGATCTTCACTCACCATCGCAATTTTCAGTCGATCTGCCGAGATCTCTTGGGTGAGGTGCGAAATAGATGCTTGGTATTCTAGTAATTTAGCTTCAGACTCATGGCTATTGGTGGCTACTTGCTCGCTCATCGCGCGGAGAGACTCATAAAAGGCTTCTTGTCCAGTTTTGAGTCGATCGTGAGCTAAAATTAAAGCATGACGAGTTTGGGCTAACTCAGCTAACATGGACTTAATCTCTTCATAGCCGCCAAATTTATCTAAACCCGCGATCGTCTCCGTGCGGATTTGTTCCAGGGCAGTCAGCATTTCTCGAACCTTTTCGATCTGGTTTTTGCTATGACGCGCCAACTGTTGAGTGCGAAATTTGAGTTGTTTTACTTCTAGAAGGCTAGTATCTACACTATCGACACGATCGCGGTTTTCTTGAGCTAGGAATTGCAATTGAGCATGGGAGATGGATATCTGCTCGCGAGTAGCGCGTAATTCTTCGAGTAATTGTTGACTATGGGCGATGGGTTGAGCGGCAGCAATTGCGGCTAGAGTTTCAGAAATCGAATGCCATTCTGTTTCAGGTATCTCTTGAGTTTCCGAAGCTTTTAAGGTAGTCAACAGCGCATCAAGCTCAACATCAACATCAAACTTTTCACCGACAATGGGTTGGATGGGTGCTACTTTCTCTTGAGGCTGCTCTCGATCGATGTTACTCTCAATAGATATTGAACTAACCAGATGACCCGACTCAAGATCGCTCGAATCATTGTCACAATCTCTCCGAGAAAGCCGCCGCTTATCGATCGCAACAAGATTTGGTTTCAAGTCAGTAATTTCTGAACCTAGCAGATCTCGACGATCGGGGGAAGATGTGCCCACAAGAGAAGACGAATCAATCACGTAACATACTCCCTAATACTTACCAGCAATGCTCCCCTTAATCGCGACTTGCCATTAGCAAAGGATTTGCCCTAAATTATGTTGAATTGCCTCACATTATAACCTTCTCCCTCGATCTTTCTAATCAGCATAAAGTCTGATTTAACCCGAATCAAAAATCCGATCCGATTCTCTTCCAGAGACGCTACGCGATTCTCTTCCAGAGACGCTACGCGATTCTCTTCCAGAGACGCTACGCGATTCTCTTCCAGAGACGCTATGCGATTCTCTTCCAGAGACGCTATGCGATTCTCTTCCAGAGACGCTATGCGATTCTCTTCCAGAGACGCTATGCGATTCTCTTCCAGAGAC
>JANMEL010000194.1:0-1748 GCA_031376885.1 Chamaesiphon sp. OTE_70b_metabat_96
GTATTTTAGTTCTGGTGCAAGATATGAGTCTATGGAGAGGGCGGGAAATCAAAATTTCCCGCCGATGCTAAATACCCACGCGCTTGGGTGAATCATTCGGCTGGATTTCCAACGGAATCGGTACAAACATCGATTTACCAGTCATTTCCACAGGCTGGGAAATCTGGAGAATCTCCAGAATGGTGGGAGCTACATCTGCTAATTTACCATCATCGCGGAGGATGACAGCAGTACCATGACCAGGAATTTGACGACCTTCCCCTTCAACCAAGATAAAGGGTACCTGATTGGTAGTGTGAGCTGTCCAAGGATTGCCCTTTTCATCCCACATATACTCGGCATTCCCATGATCGGCGGTAATCAGCGTAGTTCCGCCGACTTTTGTCACACCTTCGAGTAGTTGACCCAGGCAAGTATCGACGGTTTCGATCGCCACAACCGCCGGATCCATTTTGCCAGTATGTCCGACCATATCGGGATTGGCATAATTGACCACAATTAAAGCATACTTTTGTTTGGCGATCGCGTTCAAGACCACTTGTGTTAATGCCGCCGCAGACATGGCTGGAGCGAGATCGTAGGTACTCACCATCGGACTAGGCACTAGTTCCCGATCTTCCCCTGGAAAGGGTTCTTCTCTACCACCGTTGAAAAAATACGTGACGTGGGCGTATTTTTCGGTTTCGGCGGTGCGAAACTGTGGTAGCCCTTGGGCGGCGATGACTTCTCCGAGCAGGTTGTGTAGTTGGGTGGGGGCGAAGGCAACTAGGACGGATAAACTAGGGTCGTACTGGGTGAAGGTGGCAAAACTGAGGGGGATAATTTGGAGCCTGTCAAACTCAGTGAATTTGGGGTTGACAAAGGCACTGGTGAGCTGTCTGGCTCGATCGGGACGGAAGTTGAAGAAAATGACCCCATCGTCGGGTTCGATCGCGCCACGGGCGATTCTGGTGGGCAATACAAATTCATCATTAATATTGCGATCGTAGCTAGATTGAAGGGCGACGGTGGCAGGTTCGCCAGTGCCTGGACCTTCACTGGTCATCACATCATAGGCGAGTTTGACTCGATCCCAACGATTATCTCGATCGAGCGCGTAATAACGACCACTAATCGTGACAATTTTACCTACGCCAGTTTTGGCGATCGCTGCCTCAATTTTGGCGATCGCTGCCATGCCATCTTTTGGGAGTGTATCGCGTCCATCGGTGATAACGTGGATACAAACTTCGGTCACGTTTTGAGCTAGGGCTAATTGGAGCAAGCCAATTAGATGATCCAAGTGGGCATGAACGCCGCCATCGGAACAAAGTCCTAACAGGTGTAGTTTGCCTTGACGCTGTTTGACATCTTGACAAACTTGGACTAGTGCTGGATTTGTTAGTATACTGCCATCTTCTACCGCATCAGAGATCCTCACCAATTCTTGGGGGACAATTCTACCCGCGCCGAGACTGAGATGTCCGACTTCGGAGTTGCCCATCTGCCCGTCTGGTAACCCAACTGCCCTACCAGATGTATTAATCAGGGTATGGGGATAAGCAGCCCACAGACTATCAATAATGGGTGTTTTGGCAACGGCGATGGCATTTCCTTCGCTTTCGGCGCGATATCCCCAACCATCTAAAATTACCAACACCACTGGAGCGATCGCTGCTTGCACCATATTATTCTTTACCTTTGATTGAGAGCAAAGTCGATCGTCATCATAACAGCTCAGGGGAATAGGGAATAGGGGATAGGGGATA
>JANMEL010000203.1:0-8964 GCA_031376885.1 Chamaesiphon sp. OTE_70b_metabat_96
TCTAATGTACTCGAATAGTTTGCAGCAACAACATTCGGTAACTTCAATAAAGGATCTATACTAAAACTCATATTAAAAAGGGGGTAAAATTCCGCTATCGCTACATTTTACCCGATTTTCCCCATACTAGCGGGAGAGCCACCGTATCTCTATTTTAGCAAAAGCGTCAACAGCAGGATCGAACACCCTCATTGTTACCTTGAGGAGTAATCAGATCGGTTCTTCTAGAAAGATAACGAGATTGCGAAGATCGATCGAACATTTATCGCTATTTCCCATAAAAATGAAATGTCGATCGAGTGTGTTCGTTTAGCATCAGTAGACAAGCATCTTTATAGATTTACCTTTTAGACTGCTTATCAACTATCATACTCAATAGTTCTAATATAGTGCGTTTGTGTTCATTCATTGCACAATGCCAAGCAAAATATCGAAAAATTCAATAATATTTTCCTGCTTGCACTTGATGAGATTAATGTACCAATCTGGCTGAGTTACAATACACTCTTGCAAAACTTCTTTAGTAATAATTATGTCCAGGGTCATAGGACTAATTTGTTTTCGTAACTCTAGTAATGCTTCATCCATGCCAGGTTCTCTTTCCCACCAAGAGATTACAAAGCCAGACAAATTATGTATTTTACCTCTGTGTTCAACTTGTTTTGCAAGAAGCCAAGCAAAATTCCAGGTACGGTCTCTGAAAGGAGAAGGATATAACTCTTGAACCCAATTTTTCGCTTCCCATACAAAATACTTATCATCTTTAACAAATAAACCGTCAGGAGTACAATGGCTTGCTTTTTCTTGCAGTCTTTTCAGGTTTTCTACCAATCTCAAACAGTTGTCACTATATTCTTTTGATTCAACTGCTATTTTATTCCAATAAATCCTGGGTTTGCCTTGACATACACCATATCCATTGTGATTAAAGTACTGCCGCAGAAGTTCCTCATAAAATTGAGAAAACAAAAAAACTCTCATGCCACCTGATTGCTTGGCAGAAAACAATTCATCAAGTTGTTGCTGTATCTGAGCATTCATGGATCTAGTTTTATTCTAACTTTTCATCCATGATGTGGACATCAATAGATAATGTAAGCATAGCATTCACATAGAATTGATACAGATCTAGGCTCATTCTGCATTTAGACTAAATAACTTAAAATAGAACAACCTAGACAAAGAAGCTAAAACCAGATGTTAGAAGCATATCGCCAGCATACAGCAGATCGAGCCGCATTGGGAATCCCCCCATTACCGCTCGATGCCGAACAAACCAGTGCCCTCTGCGAACTATTACAACATCCACCAGCGGGTGAAGAGGCTAACCTAATTGCATTATTGCGCGATCGAGTTCCACCTGGAGTAGATCCGGCTGCTTATGTCAAAGCTGGCTTCCTGACTAGCATTACTACGGGTAAAATTAATTGTCCCCTGATTAGCAAGATTGAGTCGATCGAGTTATTAGGTACAATGTTAGGCGGATATAACGTTCGATCTCTGATTGACTTACTCCAGTCTGATAATACCAAACTTGCGACAGCAGCCGTCAAAGCACTGAGCAAAATCGTCCTCGTTTACGACGCATTTAACGACGTATGGGAACTCTCCCAAACTAATCCCTACGCCAAACAAGTCATCGACGCTTGGGCAAATGCCGAATGGTTCACATCTCGCCCCACATTACCCGAAACCATTACCGTTACAGTCTTCAAAGTCCCAGGCGAAACCAACACCGACGACTTATCCCCCGCAACTGAAGCTACCAGTCGCCCAGATATTCCCCTTCACGCTCTCGCGATGCTGGAAACTCGCCAACCTGGGAGTTTAGAGACAATTGCCGAATTGAAACAGAAAGGACACCCCCTCGCCTATGTCGGCGACGTAATCGGTACGGGTTCCTCGCGCAAATCGGCGATTAATTCCGTCCTCTGGTACATTGGCGCAGATATTCCTTGTGTCCCGAATAAGCGCACGGGTGGTTATATTTTGGGTAGTAAAATCGCGCCGATTTTCTTTAATACTGCCGAGGATTCAGGGAGTTTACCGATCGAGTGCGATATTACCATGCTCGAAATTGGAATGGTCATCACCATCCATCCCTACGCTGGCAAAATCACCAACGAATCCGGCGAAACCCTCTCCACCTTCAACCTCAAACCCGATACCATCCTCGATGAAGTTCGCGCTGGCGGCAGAATTCCCCTACTCATCGGGCGCACCCTCACCGACAAAACCCGCATCGCCTTGGGATTACCTCCCAGCACCATCTTTACCCGCCCCACTCAACCCACCGATACAGGCAAAGGCTACACCCTCGCCCAAAAAATGGTCGGCAAAGCCTGCGGACTCCCTGGCGTGCGCCCAGGGGTGTCTTGCGAACCCTTAATCACCACCGTTGGTTCCCAAGATACCACAGGGCCGATGACCCGCGACGAACTCAAAGAACTCGCCTGTCTCGGTTTCAGTGCCGATTTAGTGATGCAGAGCTTTTGTCATACCGCCGCCTATCCCAAACCAGTAGACATCAAAACCCATGAGGATTTACCCGACTTCTTCGCCCAACGTGGCGGCGTTGCCCTCCGTCCTGGCGACGGCATCATCCATTCCTGGCTGAATCGGATGCTCCTCCCCGATACCGTCGGTACGGGTGGCGACTCCCACACCCGCTTCCCCCTGGGCATTTCTTTCCCCGCAGGCTCCGGTTTAGTCGCCTTCGCCGCCGCTCTAGGCGCGATGCCCTTAGACATGCCCGAATCTGTATTAGTCCGCTTCACAGGCGAACTCCAGCCCGGAGTCACCCTCCGCGATGTCGTCAATGCGATTCCCTACGTCGCCATGCAAAAAGGCTTACTCACCAACGACAAACAAAACAAGCTCAACGTCTTCTCTGGGCGGATTATGGAAATCGAAGGTTTACCCGATCTCAAAGTCGAACAAGCCTTTGAACTCACCGACGCAACCGCCGAACGTTCCTGCGCTGGCTCCACGATTAAACTCAGCGAAGCCACCGTCACCGAATATATCCGCTCCAACGTCGCCCTGCTCAAAAACATGGTCGCACGGGGTTATACCGATGCCCGCACCATGTTGCGCCGCGTCGCCCAGATGGAAGCTTGGCTCGCCAATCCCGTCCTCATGTCCGCCGATGCCGATGCCGAATACGCCGCCATCATCGAGATCGATCTTAATACAATTATCGAACCGATCGTCGCCGCCCCCAACGACCCCGACAATATCAAACTTCTGAGCGAAGTCGCTGGAGCGAAAATCGATGAAGTCTTCGTCGGCTCCTGCATGACAAATATCGGCCACTACCGCGCCACAGCCAAAGTCCTCGACGGCGAACCCGCAGTCACCACCCAATTGTGGATTTGTCCCCCCACCCGCATGGACGAATCCCAACTCAAAGCCGAAGGGATGTACGCGATCTTCGATGCTGCTGGCGCACGGACAGAAATGCCCGGATGCAGTCTCTGTATGGGCAATCAAGCCCGCACCGCTGATAATGCTACGGTATTCTCGACTTCCACCCGCAATTTCAATAACCGGATGGGTAAAGGTGCCCAAGTCTATCTCGGTTCGGCAGAATTAGCGGCGGTTTGTTCGCTATTAGGGCGGATTCCGACGGTACCGGAATATCTGGATTTGATGAGTAAGAAAATCAATCCGTTTGCTGGAGATCTGTATCGTTATCTAAATTTCGACCAGATTTCTGGTTTTGAGGATGAAGGGCGAACTGTCTCGGTGGATGATGTGAGAAAGCTAGCCGAAGTCTAAAGGTGTTGCATGAAAAATCCCCTCCAAGTCGGGGTGAATCCCGTAGGGCGGGGTGGGTTAGATCTACGCTACACACTAATTCGATCGATCGCGGGTACACTAAATCTGTAATTTGATTATTCGATCGATGTCAGAGCAAAAATTAGAGAATTGCGATCGATCTGAGCAGTTAGAATTGGAGGGATCGATCGAACGTATGCCATTGAATCCCAAGCATTCGGGTTTTATGAGTGCAAGCGGAGATCTACCCACCCCGCCCGTTGGGATTCACCCCGACTTGGAGGGGATTTGCAGGCGGGAGATTATTCCGATCTCGTCCAATCGTCAATGATTAAATTAGGAACTTGCGAAAAATCTCGATAGTTACGAGTTAGCAAAGTAGCTTGATTTGCTAAGGCAATCGAGGCAATTCGTAAATCCTGTGTGCCAATTCTAATTTTTTGCTGTCGCAGTTGATGATAAATTGATTCTGCTTCGAGATCGAAATCTATTTGCTCAAATTCTTGCAAACTCTCGATCGTCAAACGCAAATTTTGGTAAGCTAAAGAAAGTGATGTTTTACTTTTGGGATCTGATGCTTTACTAATTACACTCAACCGACCGCGTAATTGCTCTTCCGCAGTAACGATCGTGATTACTACTCGATCCTGTTGATGCAATGACAACCGTTCTATCAGTTGTGAATTTTCTCTTTGTAAGAGAGATAAATGGTCGGTATCTAAAATCCACATACTCACAATGGTTATCTGTTCGATGCACTAAGAATTCAAACTATCTAATTCATCTCGGTAAGATTGAATCTCTTGTTGAAATTCTTCAAATTGTGGATCTGTCTTGAATATTCCCGCAGATCTCAACCATCCCCGATCCTGCTCTCTGTGCTGGTTCATGGGCAATTCTAGTGAAACTACTTCGACTGTCTCTAGTTTCTCAATCAGATTGTTTCGCAGGCTACTAATAGCCTGTTCTCTACTATTTTCTACAGCGGTACAATCGGGAACTTCCAATACAGACGCAACAGTTTTTCCGTCTGCTCGTTGCTGGAGCAGAATATTGACTTTGATACTATTTTGGTGAGCTTGCATGATATCTGGCTGCTCGGTTGGTGAGGATATATATCTATTATGGCATTATCGACAGGCGATCGAGTACCTGAGATCGTCTATGCTGACTATTCGATAGACAATCATCGCGGTGATGGAACACCCACAGGTACGATCTGGTGTACCGTCTTCACCCACCAGTGCGAAGTAGCCTAACTATTATTAGGCGGAAACTTTCCACCTATCCACCCCAATTCGGGTAGATAGACTGAAAAATTCAGCATATTCCCTATGCAAAAGCAGAAACTTTCCACCTATCATCCTATTTAAGGTGGATCTGCTGAATTTTTCAAATTATTGTAACATTATGCAAAATCCGCCTAAAAAGCTCCTAGACCAAGTTAGAGATGTAATCCGCCTCAAGCATTATTCCTACCGCACGGAAGAAACCTACGTGCAATGGATCGTTCGATACATTTTGTTTCACAATAAGCGTCATCCCAAAGACATGGGAGTCGCAGAAATAGAGGAATTTTTAACTCATCTAGCAGTCGAAGGAAACGTGGCTGCCGCCACTCAAAACCAGGCTCTCAATGCCATTTTGTTTCTATACCGTCAAGTTTTACAGATAGAACTTGCCGATCGAATTAATGCCATCCGAGCCAAACGTCCACAGCAAATTCCGATCGTTCTCTCTCCCGATGAAGCCTTTGCCATCATTCAGCAAACCACAGGAGTTCATACTGACGGTTCGCTCATTTTTAAGGAGGGTCATCAGATTGCGATGAAAGGCGGGTATAAATGTCGCTCGGAAAGTTCAATAACTGTAAAATCTTTTGTTGGAGAGGATTAAGAGTAGTCAATTCTGTATATATTTTCGCTCCAACAGCAATGAGAACTATCGTAATTTCTTTAAAACTTGCGAGGAGTCTTTCTGTCGTCGGTTGAGCGGTTGCACGGCGGGGATTACCAGCATAAATTCCATCTAACTTACTTTTATCTACTTCTAAAGCTCGTTTTACTTGAAATTCGACTAAAGTCAATAGCTTTAATCCGATTGATAATAATCGCATTAATCCCTTGATATGATCTTCGCGTTGTAAAAACATTGGTCTGAGTGAAAGTGGCTGTCCCTTTAGTCTTCCAAAGCAATGTTCAATTAAATATTCCTGGCGATATGCAACTACTGCGTCAGCAAGAGCTAGCTCTTTTTTTGGATGATTTGTGGCATATACCTGCCAACCCAATAGCTCCATTTGCTGCTCAACTTGGTCAAGATCGATATTGTATTCTACTTGATAAGTACGTTTTTCAATTACACCAGCAGGTCGCCCTAGATATTTACGTTGATGTGTTTGCGTCACATCTTCTGTAAAGCTTAAATTAAATAAAGACTGAACCCGATTGTTAGTAATTATTTGCTCTGCTGATTGAATGAATTCTTGAAAGTCTTTGAATGGCTTCTTTCCTCGTCGAGTTTGATTTAGCAATTCTAAACTTTGCTTAGTCTTGTCGATCCGGCTCTGAAGAGCTTGCTTCTGGCTCTGTGCATGAGCAATGGAGTAAACAATTAATCTCCTTTCTGACCAGATTTTTTCTGATTTCCCCTCTTTTAGGCTACAAGAATATAGTTGTTCATAGCCTTTGGCAATTATAACTGTTTTACCATTAGCATAGTCATAACTGATATCTTCTAGCTCTATTTCTTTCTCTTTTATATCTGAAATATATTTTTTTAAATCTGTTGCCATCATTAGTTTAAGCTGTGGTAAATCAGGTCGGTGGTCTTTACTATGTCCATATCTAAATAGACCTTCTTTATTCTCCTGATGAAAGCCACTAACTGATGTGCTATCTAATCTGACTCTTTCTGTCTTTAAATCATAAACTTGTAGTTGTCTCTGGCTTAAATCTTTCTCAAAATTAATCCACGATTCATCCTTACTCAAATTGAATACAACACTTGTCTTACGGTCATCACTGAGATCTAACGCCCGAACTTCTTGTCCTAAAATTATTCCCAAACTTTCAATCCTTTTTTCTGCCCATGACTGCACTTGGTTCATTCGGTGATCTGCTTGTGATAAAATATGGCTCAACCAAACGATGGCAACCTGTCCTAAACTCAGACCTTGCCAATTTCCGTGGGTCGGGAAATGCTGCTCCAGCAGTTCTTGAACACCCATTCGTTCGAGCTGGGCTAGCAGCAGTGGTATGTCGTCAACTCGTTCTGTTTTCAGGATTGTAGGCTTATTCATTCCCTCACTTTACCCCAATCTTCCCACCCCTTTCCTAAATAAGCGAACCGTCAGATTTAAGTGATATTCTTGAGTCAAAATTCTGGTTAAAATCTCAACAGAACGTTGTCCATCTAACATTTGCCATACCAGGGATTCTACTTCATTCAAAGCAAACTGGCGATCGGCTTTTAAATCTTGAATAATTAGTGTATTTCCAGAGATCCGGATAGACAAATGCATGTGTCTAACAGTAGGATTCACGATCTTGTCCTCACTATTTGATGATATTTCGCCATTGTATCAAAACCTTGCGGTGTTGTCTTTACAAGAAAGTATGGAGTTATGGTGTGAAAAGTATGGTTCAATTTATACTGTTACAACGCAGAATATCGGATCTAAGTCTAATGACTTCGCCCGCAAATCTCCGTCAGGCTGCGTAATTGCGCTCCTAACGACTCATCCAGCATTGAGGAGTCGTACCGCCACTCCCAGTTCCCTTCAGCCACCCCTGGGAAGTTCATTCGGGACTTACCATCCAACCCCAAAATGTCTTGCAAAGGGAAGATAGCAACATTCGCCACAGAAGTCATCGCCAAACGGATGACATCCCAATGAATCCCCGCGTCGCAGACACCACCAGTATATAACAACAATCGATCGCGTTCCCGATCGCTTAATTTGTCGAACCAGCCAACAGTTGTATCATTATCATGGGTACCTGTATAAACAACAAAACTACGTCCATAATTAAACGGCAAAAAGGGATTGCCATTATCCGAGCCGAAGGCAAATTGGAGTACCTTCATCCCTGGAAAACCGAACTGATCTCGCAATGCTTCGACATCGGGAGTAATCACCCCCAAATCTTCGGCCAAAATCGGTAAATGTCCCCACTTGTGTTGTAGGGTAGCGAATAGTTTGGTGCCAGGAGCCTTAATCCAGCGTCCATTCATGGCAGTTTCTTCGCCCTGTTCTACCGCCCAAAAAGCTTCAAACCCACGAAAGTGATCGACGCGAATCACATCAACTAATTTGAGTAGCGATTCAAATCTTTGGATCCACCAGTTAAACTGTGTATCGGCTAATTCTTTCCAATTGTAGACTGGATTGCCCCACAATTGTCCGGTTTCGCTAAAATAGTCTGGCGGAACTCCTGCCATGAGTGCGGCGGCTCCTGTCTTGGGATCTAGTTCAAAGAATTCTTGATTTGCCCAGACATCGGCACTATCATGGGCGACATAAATCGGAATATCACCGATAATTTCGACATCATGTTTGTGAGCGTAGTCTTTTAGCTTTTGCCACTGTTCAAAGAACTTGAACTGGATAAACTTATGGTAATTAATTTCTTCTTTGAGCTGATTTTGCCAATGAACGAGAGCGATGGGTTCGCGCTTGACTAAATCTGGTTCCCATTTGTACCAACAAGAGTCATCATGAAATTCTCGCAATGCCATAAATAAGGCATAATCATCTAACCAATAGACTTGACTCTGGCAAAATAGATCGAAATTGCCGTGATGTTCTTTACCCTCAGTATGGAATCGTTGATATGCTAGATGAAAGAGTTTGGTCTTGACTTCGATCGCTAGTGAAAAGTCTACTCGATCGACAGAAAATGCGGGTAAATTTTCTAAATCTGCTGGAACCAATAAACTATCGCATAACAGTTTAGCTGGGCTGATGAGCAATGGATTTCCAGCGATCGCTGAATAACACATATAGGGCGAGTTGCCATAACCCGTCGGCCCTAATGGTAATATCTGCCAATATTTTTGCTTGGCATCGTGCAAAAAGTCAATAAATCGATAAGCATCTTCACCCAAATCGCCAATCCCGAATGGACTGGGTAGTGAGGTGGGGTGGAGGAGAATTCCGCTGAAACGAGTCATGTGTGGGGG
>JANMEL010000239.1:0-40143 GCA_031376885.1 Chamaesiphon sp. OTE_70b_metabat_96
GTTTTTGTGATATTTGAGTTCGGATGATTAATAAAAATTATAATTGACCTCAATTGCATCCTAATTGTTGATGGATTAAATTAGATCGATCGTTAATCGATCGATCTAATGCCATTTATTGACTTTTTCAGCAAGCCCTAATTATTCCCATAATTGTAATGTTTCTAACATTTTATGAGAATATTTGACTAGTGTTATACCAGAAAATAATTTTAGGGTAGAGAGTAGATTAACTTCGAGACGACACAAGAAAGAGGTAAGATGAATTACTCCACCTTACCCCATGTTCAGATCGGCATCTATGCACTCACAGCCTGTTTAGCACTAGCCTCTGGTGTTTCCGCCTCCGAAGGAGGAACCAACTGCCAGAACTTAGGCAGATACTCCGCCCACCGACTCAAGATTTCCTGCGCCTTCTGACTCCCTGTTTTCGCACCATGTGCGGCAATTAGATCCTTCAATTGCTTCTCACCTGCGGCTGTTTGTACCCGTTGCCATTTGACGATTTCGGGGTTGATTTTGGCGATGAAACGATCGTCTTCATCGAGGAAATATCCTAAACCGCCTGTCATTCCTGCGCCGACGTTACGCCCGACTTCGCCGAGGACTACTACTACTCCGCCTGTCATGTACTCGCAACAGTGGTCGCCTGTGCCTTCGACGACTGCGGTGGCGCGGGAGTTGCGGACTGCAAAGCGTTCGCCTGCGCGTCCGTTGGCGTAGAGGTAGCCGCCTGTGGCTCCGTAGAGGCAGGTGTTGCCGAGGATCACGTTGCGGCTGGTATCGAAGGTGGTGCCTGTGTAAGGTTTGATGATGATTTCGCCGCCGTTGATGCCTTTGCCGACGTAATCGTTGCTTTCGCCTGTGAGGATGAGGCTGACTCCTTCGTGGTTGAATGCACCGAAGCTTTGTCCGCCTGCGCCGTCGAAGTTGAGGGTGATTTGGCCTTCAAATGCGCTGTCACCATACTTTAGGGCGATCGCACCGGAGATTCGCGCACCGACGGATCGATCGGTATTCACAATCTTATAGCTCTTAGTTACTTCGCCTTGGTTGTCGATCGCAGCTTGAATCTCTTTATCGGCGAGGATTGTGTCGTCTAGTACGTCACCGTTGGTATGGATATCGCCGTGGGTGAGGAAGGATCGATCGACTTTAGTATCCGGTAGTTTGGTCAGGCAGTCGAGGTTTAGAGCCTGTACTTTGGTCAGGTTGACTTCTGAGCGCAGGGTAAATAGATCTGCACGTCCGATCAGGTCTTTGAGCGATCGGTAGCCTAGACGGGCTAATATGCTGCGGACTTCTTCGGCGATGAACATGAAGAAGTTGACGACTTGTTCGGGGATGCCTGGGAAGCGGGCGCGGAGGTCTTCGCGCTGGGAGGCGACTCCCACGGGACATTTGTTGGTATGACAGACTCGCGCCATGATGCAGCCTTCGGCAATCATCGCGATCGATCCGAAGCCAAATTCTTCTGCTCCCATCAGGGCGGCGACAATAATATCCCAGCCTGATTTTAACCCACCATCGACACGAAGTAAAACTCGATCGCGGAGTTGATTTTCCATCAAGACGCGGTGAACTTCGGTAAGTCCTAGTTCCCAGGGACTTCCAGCATGTTTGATGCTGGATAGGGGGGAGGCTCCGGTACCGCCGTCGTGTCCTGAGATTTGGATGATGTCGGCGTTGGCTTTGGCGACTCCGGCTGCGATGGTACCGATGCCGATTTCGGCGACTAGTTTGACGGAGACGGCGGCTTTGGGGTTGATTTGGTGGAGATCGTAGATTAGTTGGGCGAGATCTTCGATCGAATAAATATCATGGTGCGGTGGGGGTGAAATCAGCATCACGCCTGGTTTGGAGCGACGCAACATGGCGATATATTGGCTGACTTTTGGCCCTGGTAATTGTCCGCCTTCACCTGGTTTCGCGCCTTGAGCGAGTTTGATTTCGATCTGTTGGGCACTCATTAGGTATTCTGGAGTTACGCCAAATCGTCCCGATGCGACTTGTTTGATCGCACTTTTGGCGGTGTCTCCATTTCGCAAGCCGTTGAGGTGGGGAAGGATGGATGATTTCCCTGCGGGAGTTGCATCGTTGATGGTTTTGTACCGCACTGGATCTTCGCCGCCTTCGCCACTATTGGATTTTGCACCGATGCGGTTCATGGCGATGGCGAGGACTTCGTGGGATTCCCGCGAGAGTGCGCCGAGGGACATTCCTCCGGTGCAGAAACGTTTGACGATATCACTCACTGACTCTACTTCGTCGAGAGAAATGGGTGCGCGATCGGTTTGGAAGTCTAAGAGGTCGCGGAGAGCCGTTAAGGGGCGTTCCTGGAGATATTTTTTATAGGTTTCATAGTGGTCGTAGCCTTCTTTGGTTTGGTAGGCGGCGACGGCTTTGTGGAGGGATTTAGCCATTTGGGGGCTATTCATGTGATACTCTCCACTGGGTCGGTAGTTGAAGAAACCGAGGTTCTCTAATTTTTTGATGTCGTGGTCGAAGGCTTTATGATGGAAGTTCATCGTTTCCTGCGCTACGTCGGCGACGGTTAAACCACCGATGCGGGAAGTCGTACCTTTGAAGGCGAGATCTAGTAATTGGCGACCGATGCCGATCGCTTCAAAGATTTGCGCTCCCTGGTAGGATGATAATAGGGAGATTCCCATCTTCGAGAGGATTTTGAGTAGTCCGTTTTCGACTGCTTGGCGATAGTTGGCTTGCGCTTGCTCGATGGTAATCTGAGTTTCGCCACGCTCAATTGCATTTTGCACTTTTGCCGAACTCCACCAGCTCCGCACGGATTCCCACGCCATATATGGACATACGGCGGATGCACCAAAGCCAATCAGACAGGCATAATGATGGGTGCTCCAACACTGAGCTGTATCGACGACGATCGATACGCGACTACGCAAGCCTTGTTTAATGAGATAATGGTGAACCGCACCGACAGCGACGAGGGGGGGAATATAGGTAATTTCATCGGTTAAACCTGTTTCTGACCAATCGCTGAGGATCAGAATTTGTGTACCGTCTTTAATAGTATCTACTGCTGCGGTACATAATTTGTCGATCGCATTTTGCAATCCACCCACACCATCGGCGACGGGATATAGGGTAGAGAGAAATCCACTACCGAGGGAACTGGTTTTGATTAGTTCTAATTCTGCCTCATTTAGCACGGGAGAAGTTAGTTTGAGGAAGCCAGCATCTTCGGCTTTGGGTTCGAGGAGATTTCCTTTTTTACCTAAGCTCACATCTAGCGACATGACGAGTTTTTCCCGCAGGGGGTCGATCGCTGGATTGGTTACTTGGGCGAATCGTTGTTTAAAATAGTCGTAGAGTGGGTGCGCTTTCTCAGACAATACGGCGAGGGGAATATCATCACCCATACAGAAGGTTGGTTCTTTGCCATTTTCTGCCATATCATTGACGATCATCACCACATCTTCTTCGGTATAACCGAATGCTGTCTGATGGCGGAGCAGATCTTTAGCGTCTGTTTTACTAGTAGTTATAAATGGTTGTGCGGTTAGAGTTTGACGATGTGCTGTTAGCCACTCGCCATAAGGATGAGCCTTGGCGACTCTTTCCTTTACTTCCCAATTGTGCAAAATCTCATTAGTTTCCAGATTGACAATGATTGTTTGTCCTGGGCCTAATCGTCCTTTTTCCACAATATCACCCGCAGGTAAATCTACAACCCCAGCTTCGGAGCCGACATAGATATAACCATCTTTGGTAATGCAATACCGAGCTGGACGTAAACCATTGCGATCGAGTGTCGCCCCTACTACCTTACCATCAGAGAACGATAATAATGCTGGCCCATCCCAAGCCTCTTGCAAACCACTGTAATAATCATAGAAATCAGTGATTTCGGGATACTTATCCAAATCTGGCTGATTTTTGTATGCTTCTGGTACCATGATCATCAGAGCTTCGATCGGACTCCGCCCAGAACGAACGATTAATTCCAGTACATTATCCAACGTCCCCGAATCGCTATTATCCAGATTGAGAATCGGCTGCAATTCTCGCAGACGCTGATTCCAAATTGGATGATTCAAGTCGCCTTCTCGCGCCGTCATCCCATTAATATTACCAAGGAGCGTATTAATCTCCCCATTATGCCCGACAATTCGCATCGGTTGAGCGAGCGGCCATTTTGGCATGGTATTCGTACTAAAGCGACGATGATAAACTGCAAACGCCGCCGTAAACTTCGGATTAGTTAAGTCAGTATAAAATGAGCCGAGTACAGCCGATCGAACCATCCCTTTATATACGATCGTCCGACCCGAAAGCGAACAGATATAAAAATCATCCCCAGGCTTCACCGTACCATCAGCTTGCAACGCCTTGACAATCTTCCGACGCACCAAATATAACTGACGCTCCAACTCATCCCCAGTAGTAGTTCCAGCAATAACCACCTGTTCGATATGGGGCTGATTTTCCCGCGCTTGCTCGCCCAAAGTATCCGGCTTAACAGGTACTTCCCGCCAACCAATTAATTCACATTTTTCCTGTGCAACGATATCGGCAAAAATCTTTTTCGCCACAGCACGTTTGTCAGCAGCTTGAGGCAAGAATAACATCCCCACTGCCAAACGAGATCGGTCTACCCCAATCTTATCCCCAAAAGACTCCTTCAATAAATCCCACGGAATCCCTGTCAAAATCCCCGCACCATCACCAGAATCTCGATCGGCACTACAACCGCCGCGATGCTCCATACAAGTCAGAGCTGTCAAAGTCTGCTCGATTAGTTTATGACTAATCGTCCCCGCCGGACAAGCAATAAACCCTACTCCACAAGCATCTCGCTCTTCAACCAACCATCGAGGGCCGATATAAGGTTCTAGATTGGGAGTAGCAATAGTGGAATTATTCATAGCCGATCGATCGTCTGTATGGTTCATAAAATTAGGGCGGGGAACCGTCTATCTATAATTGTATCTAGATGCTGTAATAATTTACACGGGAATATCTAAAATAGCAGGTGAATTGTTTGAGGTCAATCTATTCTTGATATTACACTAGTCATTTATTTGAAACTTGATAGGCGATGATGCTCAATGATACAGCTACTACCAATCGATCGATAAATATTCCCCGAAAACGAACCAAAGCTTTTCGATAGTTCTGTATCCTATTTGACAGAAAATAGATGACTCGCTCTCTATCCGCTCATATCCAAAGGCTTCTTGGAGAAGTCAGCGATATCTTGAGGAATAAAAGATCGAAAGGTTTAGATGTGATTGTACCTACCATAAAAATCGATACTAAATGTTCTGGATCGATCGAGATGTCATGATACAATCCCACTGTCTGACTCTTGAATCCAAGGTATGAAAAAAGTTCTTGCACTCATCAGCGCGTCAGTATTTTTATGTCAATTCATGCCAGTAGCCGTAGCTACTCCAGCGCAGCCAAAAGTCAAAAGTTTTGCCGAGTGGTGCGAACAGAAAAATTCTGTCTCTACGGCTATCAAAAACACCATCGAAGTATTGCTCAAGCAATCTAAGACAAATAACTGCCAACTAGCCGATACTAACCTGAACAACTTGATAATGCTTGAACTTCGAGAACAAAATATTAGAGATCTACAGCCACTGACAAGTTTAACTAATTTGGAATGGCTCGTTCTCGATCTCAATATAAAAAATAATCCGATCGTCAAACAAGATTGTCCCTTTCTTGACAATAATTGTAGATTCTAAACCACTAAGTTATAGAAGGCTGGAAAACGAGTGCGGGAGGACATGTTCACCCTTTTTTCTGAGATCCAAACGGTACCATAAAATATCTCGCTGACAACAACGGAACCCTGACTTTGCGAACAGAATTGGGGTTATTGCGCCTCACAAATTCTCGGAATTTTCGCTAGAATATAACTAGGTTCGGGAAAAATAAACTATTCGTAAGCCAATGCCTAATCAAAGAATTATCGGTCATCCAAAAGAGTAGAAACAAGTCCTAATTACTCAGATAATTCCAAATTCGTTGTTCGATATAAGTTTTCAAATATGTCGCGATGGCTACAGGTCTGCACTCGAACATATGCCAGAATATGCTCGTAACCCCTAGAGAACTGGATTATGCTTAGTACTGTTCCCCGCTTAATAACCGAACCAGCTCGCGCCCAAGCATTCATTCTGTGGTTCGATCGAGTTGGCATCAATGATATCCCGCTGGTGGGTGGTAAAAATGCCTCTCTGGGTGAAATGATTCAGCAACTTACAGCCAAGGGTGTGAATGTGCCCAATGGATTTGCCACCACTGCTGCTGCTTATCGCTATTTTATTGCCCAAGCTGGTTTAGAACCCAAACTCCACCAGATTTTTGCAGACTTGGATGTGGATAATCTCCAAAATCTACGAGAACGGGGCGAACAGGCTCGATCGTTGATATTGAATACCCCTTTCCCGCAAGAATTAGAACTGGAGATCGCGAATGCTTATGCCCAACTTTGCGCTCTATACGATCCAGATTTAGTTGAAGATGGTCTGAACAATACAGACGTGGCGGTACGATCGAGTGCCACCGCCGAAGATTTACCCGACGCAAGTTTCGCCGGACAACAGGAAACTTTTTTGAACGTCCACGGGGTCGATCGGGTCTTGGAAGCCTGTCACAAATGCTTTGCCTCGATTTTTACCGATCGAGCGATTTCTTACCGGACAACGCGAGGATTTGACCATCTGAGTGTGGATCTCTCGGTTGGTGTCCAAAAGATGGTGCGATCGGATTTAGCTGCTGCGGGCGTGATGTTTTCGATCGATCCTGAAACCGGATTTAAGAATGCTACATCGATCTGTGCGGCTTATGGATTGGGTGAAAATGTCGTCCAGGGCGCGGTAAATCCTGATGAATTCTTGGTATTTAAACCCACCCTCTCCGATGGTTTTCGACCGATTCTCCAAAAACGATTGGGGAGTAAAGCGGTTAAAATGGTTTACGATTTGGACGGAGTGGAACTAACTAAAAACGTGCCCACGACCGAAGCCGAACGCGCTCAATTTGCGATCGATGATGATGAGATTCTCACTCTGGCGCGGTGGGCGATAATTATCGAAGATCATTACTCAGCCGTGCGGGGTACATATACGCCGATGGATATTGAGTGGGCAAAAGATGGTAAAACTGGACAGTTATTTATCGTTCAAGCACGCCCCGAAACAGTTCAATCCCAGAAATCCGCCAATATTCTCCGTAGCTACAGCTTCACCTCACCCCCAGAATCGACTATTCCGGCTTTAACCACTGGTAGCGCAGTCGGCGAACGCATCGGGCAAGGGCGAGCGCGAGTAATTTTTGATGTCCATCAAATCGACGACTTCCAGCCAGGAGAAGTCTTGGTGACAAATAAAACGGATCCAGACTGGGAGCCGATCATGAAAAAGGCAAGTGCAATTGTCACTAACCAAGGCGGGCGCACCTGTCACGCGGCGATTATTGCCAGAGAAATGGGCACCCCTGCGATCGTCGGTTGTACTGATGCTACCAGTGCGATCGTCACCGGGCAAGCAGTCACGGTTTCTTGTGCTGAGGGTAACATCGGACGGGTCTATGATGGCTTGTTACCATTTGAAATCACCGAGACAGAATTGACCCACTTACCTCCCACCCGCACCCAAATCCTGCTGAATGTGGGCAACCCCAATGAAGCTCTGGGGCTGGCGGCGATTCCCGCCGATGGGGTCGGTTTAGCACGGTTGGAGTTTATTATTGCCAACCAGATTAAAATCCATCCTTTAGCGTTGCTAAACTTCGATCTGCTCACAGATGCGACTGTCAAAGAGGAGATTGCCAAACTAACGTTATTATACCCTCACAAGCCAGATTTTTTTGTTGATGAACTCGCTCATGGCATCGCCACAATTGCCGCCGCCTTCTATCCCCGCTCCGTCATCGTGCGGATGTCTGATTTCAAGAGCAATGAGTACGCCAATCTCCTCGGTGGTCGTCAATTTGAACCCCTGGAAGAAAATCCGATGATTGGTTGGCGAGGAGCTGCGCGCTACTACGATCCGTTATATCGTGACGCTTTTGCGCTAGAATGCCGAGCACTGAAACGGGTACGAGAAGAGATGGGCTTGACGAATATTATTCCGATGATTCCCTTCTGCCGAACCCCTGCCGAAGGTCGCCATGTGTTGGCACAGATGGCTGAAAACGGCTTGGAACAGAGCGATGATTTGCAAGTCTACATGATGTGCGAAGTGCCCAGCAACGTCATCCTAGCGGCTGAATTTTGCCAAATCTTCGATGGATTCTCGATCGGCTCCAACGATCTGACTCAGTTAACCTTGGGACTCGATCGCGATTCAGCTCTAGTATCCCACATCTTCGACGAACGCAATGAAGCGGTGATGATGATGCTAAAAATGGCAATTAAGACCTTCAAAGCCAATGGACGCAAAGTCGGCATCTGCGGGCAAGCTCCCAGTGACTATCCAGAATTTGCCCGCTTTCTGGTAGAACAAGGTATTGACTCGATTAGCCTCAACCCTGATTCGGTGATTAAAACTCGCTTAGAAATTGCTCAGTTGGAAGCTAATGAGCAGGGGTCAGGGGTGAGGGGTCAGCGAAAAGTGCAATCTTGGGGTTTCCCCAAGTGAAGCACCTTTTCAAGACAGGGGTCAGTTTGGGAAAGCTGACGCAAAGCCTGGTTTGTTGGCGTAGCCTCCGCCAGAGCGGAAGCGTCTAGATCTGTTCTAACCGCCTTGGCGGTTGCGATGGGTTTTAAAAACGGGGCGGCTGTGAGGTTGGTTTCTCGTCAAAATCAAAGCCCCAATCTTCTGCTTCCCCATCATCTGGAGGTGTAGATTTCGACGACTGAGGGGGCGAGGAAATATCTTCGTTGTCTATGTCGTCATCATCATACTCATCCTCCTCCTCATATTCGTATTCCTCTTCCTCTACTTCCGGCGGTGCTTTATATGGAGGTTGAATCAATCGAAAATCGGCATCATAGACACCCTCACGGCGATCGATTTTGTCATCCTCAACGAATGTTTGTCTGGGTTGATAACTACTGCGCTCTGGAGATTTTACACTCTGTTGGCGGGGTGGTGGCGAGGCATCTTCCCATTCTGGTTGAGAGTTGACTATTGGCTCATATTCCCAGTCATTACTATCGTCGTTGGCAAAGCCTCTCCTCTGGAGAATCGGCTGAGGATTGACTGGTGGTGGAGTGGTAAAATTTGAGGATGAATTTCTACTCTGGAAATCCCGATCGTTGTTAACTGCTGAAGCTGGCGGGGTATAACTAAAAACATCCTCGCCCACATCTTGCAGACGGCTTTGGAGTTGGCGAATTTTTTTGGTGAGGCTGCGATTTTGGAGCCAGACTAGCAGTTGGATCGCACTACTAGATAATAAACCTAAACCGATCGCGATCGCGAACCAGACACCCACGGGCAACATTACTGTCGGCTGATTTAATACCACTACTGTGACGATCGGTGATAAATTAGAGCCGATCGCGATCGCGAGTACAATTAGGCTGACTAGAGTAATGACGATCTTTAGTGGCTGCATGATTTAGAATTCGGATACGTCGGCAATCGGGTCGGTTTTCCAGCGTTTGAGTGGGATACAATCGATGTCGAGTCTGTCGAATGCTCTGGCGATGACAAAATCGACGAGATCTTCGATCGATTCAGGTTTATGATACCAGGCTGGGGTAGCTGGAACGATCGCCGCTCCTGCCTCTGCTAGGGTAGTTAGATTGCGAAGATGAATTAGACTTAGGGGTGTCTCGCGGGGAACTATTACTAGTTTACGCCCTTCTTTGAGTTGCACGTCGGCAGCACGTTCGAGTAAATCGCCACTTAAACCTGCGGCTAGTTTACCAACGGTGCTCATGCTGCAAGGAATAATTACCATTCCTTGGGTACGATATGAGCCACTGGCAATATTTGCACCCACATCTCCCCAGCGATGACACCTCAATTTTCCTGCTGTAGGTACGCCAGAAATTTCGCGCCAAAACATCTCTTGCTCTTCGGGTTCGCTGGGTAGTCGAATTTGGTCTTCGGCTTGGAATACCATATAGGTGGATCTAGACGCGACTAGTTCGATCTGGTAGTCTGCGGTGAGTAAGTGTTTGATCGATCGAATGGCGTAGATTAAGCCAGATGCGCCAGTTATGCCGAGGATGAGGGGTTTCATGTTAGGGGTTAGGGGTATCCCTGTTCCGGTGACTATGTACTAAGCGGAGCGGTAGCTGATAAATACTTGTGGGTTGCGATTGTTGTTAGTGAGGGCAGAACCCGGATCTGGGGGTTCTGACCCCCAGACCCCCCATTGGGTGGGGGAGTGTCCCCCCCCCAAACCCCCCCTCAAAGCATAGGTTGTTTGAGACGGTGGGGTCGGCACGAAACCGATCGCTTTGTTGGTTTGTGGGATGAAGAGATGCTCGAATTAACAGGGGTAGACTAGGGGACTGGTGAGAATCTAATACCTTACAACCCTCATGCCTTTCCACATTCCCACACTCTCAATACGGTAAGCATATTGCGCTTACCGTATTGCCCACACTCCTACTCCTTAACCTTCGTCCAGATATTCGTCTTCAGCAACTTCCAAAATTTCCTCAACATTTATATTTGCATCGAAATCTGAATTGATATCAGCATCTGAATCTGCATCGGTATTTGTCTCGGCGGTGGTTTCTGACATGACGCTGGTGACGGTGACTAGATCGATTTGCTGACGATAGTAGTCTACACTCTTGACTTGGACTTCGACGCGATCGCCCAGACGGTATGAGGTGCGATTTTTTCTACCCACTAGACAGGCGTAACGAGGGCGGAATTCGTACCAGTCGTCTTTGAGGGAGCTGACATGTACCAAGCCTTCGACGAGGGAATCTTCGATTTCGACAAAGAAGCCGTAGGATTGTACACCTGTAATTAAGCCTTGGAATATTTCGCCCGTGCGAGCTTTCATCTTTTCGGCTTTTTGCAAGCCTTGGAGATCGTTTTCTGCATCTTGAGCTATTTTAGTCCGATCGTTGAGGTGAGCGATCGATCCAGCCAGTTGAGTTTCTAGCTCTTGCTGGATGGTGGGGGTGAGTACATTCCAGGTAATTTGGCCGTGACAGCTACTACTACCGAGGTTTACTACGTCTTTGGCGCGGGTGGTTTTGCGATCGCGTCCATTGATAAATACCTCATGGAGCACCCGTTGGATTAGAATGTCTGGATAACGCCGGAGTGGAGATACCGAGTGAGTATAGCCATTTTCGATCGCCAGTCCAAAGTGTGTACCTGGTTTGGTACTATAGACGGTGGTTTTGAGGAGGGATTTGAAGAGGTAGTTGAGTACTTGAGGTACCGGAGATGCGGCAAATTGTTGACTCAACCTTTGTAAGTCGGCGACGCTAATCTCTGTTTCTGCTTCTCCTTCAAAAGTCAAGCCTAAATTAATACCCAACTTAATTAAGTCATTAACTTCCAACAACTCAGGATTGTGTTGGATGGCATAAATCCCTGGTACTTGGAGAGCTTGTAAATGTACGGCGATGGCATAATTTGCCATTACCATCACATCAGTGAGTAGAGATTGAGCATCATCGATAAATATCGCTCCCAATCTCCCTTCATCGAGGAAGGGTGCTTGCTTCTGAATCAGATCTACTTCCAAACCGCCTCTCGATCGTCTCTGCGCTCTGAAAGCTGGGGCGATCTTCTCCCAGATCGGTTTGATGATTTCGATCGCTTGGGGGTCGATATCGGTGGGTTCGTCTGCCAAGATTGCCGGAATCCGATCGGGATGTAAGAGCGAGTCTAATTGAATTCGGCTTGGCTCAATGGTAAACTCGACTAGTTCGCCGCGATCGTTGAGCGACAAGAAGACAGAAATTGCCAGTCGAGCTTCTCCAGCTACAAATCCACAAGTTTGACTTACTGCGGGGGGGAATAGAGATACAATATTTTCGCCCAAATATACCGCAGTACCGCGTCGTTTGGCTTCGCGATCGAGTCTATCGTCAACCGTGATATAACTAGCCACATCAGCAATATGTACGCCCAACCGCAGCATATCCCCATCCAATCTTTCTAGGGTGAGGGCACTATCTACGGGTTGCTCATCTTCACTCACCGCAATTGTGGGTAAGTGAGTCAAATCTACCCGACTTTGAGCGAGTGGATCTTTAAACCGATTGCCAATTTTCTCAGCAGCAGCTTCTACATCCGCCGTAAACTCTTGACGTAAATCGTGCTTGCAAGTGACGATATCGATATCCGCCGCCGATTCAGTAGTACTACCCAAAACTCGATCGATTCTACCCTTGGGCAAATCTTGACCGATCGCATGGCGCAGTACTTCCACATGTACCAGATGATCGATGATATCATCTAAATTGCCATGCTCCCTACCATTATTATCCTCCACAGGTAGAGCCAACTCAAACAATAGTCGATCGTCCAAAGGAGTCGCCCGATAATCGCCTGATTCCAACCGCTTTACCTTCGCCAACACCGCCGGATTCGCCCGCTCTAGCACCAGCTTCACCGCTCCTTCGGGACTCCTGCGTCTAGTCCCCTCCTTAATCGTCTCAATCAATACGCGATCGCCATTCCAGGCATTACTCAGATGACTTTCGCGAATATAAATATCATCCGCGCCCTCAGCATCCTGAATCGCAAAACAAAATCCCTTACTCGAACAACGTAACTTCGCCTCGACAATATGCTCGGTGATTTCCCGCCGAAACTTACCCTTCTCTCTGCTCAAAATCCCGATTTTCTCAAGTAAATCTAGAGCCAGATCCAACTGCTCGACACTAGAGGAGGTTTCACAACCCAATTTCTTTTCGAGTACCTTTGAGGTAACTAGCTTATCAGGACTAACGTGGGATAACAACGTAGCGATCGAAAATTCCATGTAGCTCAATTTACCTCCACCCAGGAACATATTCATTCATTCTCATCAATTTTGCAGTCTTGCTCACTTACAGCACGGTATCCGAGGTGACTCTTTCCACAAGTTTAGCGGCTAGAAACTGTCTCCACATGTGCGTATCTGTGGATGATGGCGGTGGTTATCAAAGGCAGGCTGCGATTTGCTACAGATTGTTTGGACAAGGTGTACGGGTAACAGCTTGAGACTGCCAGATAAAGACCTAATCATTATCACTAATTAGGAGATCGATATACAGTGCTTGATGCTCGCCTTTAATTATCTTACCCTTGAATGTCGCGATCGATACTAACTTTTTTTCCCACGAACGCCCATCGACAAATCTCTCTTGACATTTATGGTGATAAATACCATAATAAATTTAACTTATTTTAAGGCGATCGCGGGTTATCGATCGAGATGGACAGAGTATGAATATTAATGGCGATCGACAGCTAGCATCTTTACCCACTCAAGATTATGGGCTGCTAACCGACCTATATCAATTGACGATGACAGCCTGCTATGTGGGGGAATCGATCGATAATTCGACCGCTAGTTTCGAGTTATTTACCCGCAAACTACCAAAAGGGTTCGGTTATATCATTGCAATGGGTTTAGCTCAAGCATTGGAATATCTCGAACAATTTCGGTTTGATGAGGCGCAAATTAACGCCCTTCAAGCTACGGGAGTTTTTAAAAACGCTCCCACTAGATTTTGGGAACTCCTCGCCACCGCCAAATTTACGGGGGATGTTTGGGCGGTATCTGAAGGTACGGCGGTATTTGCCAATGAGCCGATGTTGCGAATCGAAGCTCCTTTATGGCAAGCTCAGATCGTCGAGACTTATTTACTCAATACCATCAATTATCAAACTCTCATCGCCACTAGAGCCGCTCGGTTGCGGGATGTGGCGGGTGCGGATGCAACCTTGCTCGAATTTGGTACTCGTCGCGCTTTTAGCCCTCAAGCTTCACTTTGGGCGGCGCGGGCGGCGATTGGGGGTGGATTGGATACCACTTCTAATGTCTTGGCTGCTTTACAATTAGGGTATCAGCCGAGCGGTACAATGGCGCATTCGTTGGTGATGGCGATGGGGGCGATGCAGGGGAGCGAGCAGGCGGCTTTTAGTGCTTTTCATCGGTATTTTCCTGGCGCACCTTTACTCATCGATACTTATGATACTATCGCCGCTGCGAAAGATTTAGCCGTACGAATCAAGGCGGGGGAAATCGAGGTAAGTGGGATTCGATTGGATTCGGGGGACTTGATTAGTTTATCGAAGCAGGTGCGGGAGATTTTACCCGATGTAGATATTTTTGCTAGTGGGGATTTGGATGAATGGGAAGTTGCTAAGTTGAGAGCGGCGAATGCACCAATTAATGGGTTTGGTTTTGGTACTAGATTGGTGACAGGGAATCCGGTAAATGGGGTATATAAGTTGGTAGAGATCGATGGGATACCGACGATGAAGCGATCGACTGGTAAAGTTAGTTATCCTGGTAAAAAACAGATTTTTCGTCAGTTTGAGGATGGGCTGTTTATTGGGGATAGATTGGGTTTATCGAGCGAAGGTGAGGGTTTATTACAGCAGGTGATGAAGGGGGGTAATCGATTGGCTGATGACGATAGTCTGGCGACGATTAGACGGCGTAGCAATGAGAGTGTAGCGAGTTTACCTGTGGGGATAAGAGATATTAATTATGCTGGTGTTAATCCGGTTAGTATTTCGACAGAGTTAGAGGGTTTGGCTAATGGGTAGGATCTTGGATTATTCATATCTTGCCACACAATTAACCTGTAGGGGTGCCCCTTGTGGGTACCCAAGGATTTAAGAATTAATACTTCTGACAACTGTTGCAAGATCTGAGATTATTCCCGCGATTAGAAGTATGGCACTTACTTTGCTAGTGGGGAGGGCAGGTTTTGCACTTACATTTTTAGTAATAGCATAATCATTAGCATAAACCCGCCCCTACAGTCCCTTATTACCTATTCCCTCAGATGAAAATTGCTTTATTTGGAACTAGTGCAGATCCACCAACGATCGCGCATCAAGAGATTATAGTTTGGCTATCAACGAAATTCGATCGAGTAGCAGTATGGGCGGCGGATAATCCATTTAAAGAACATGGCGCATCATTAATTCAGCGATCGCAAATGTTAGAGTTATTGATTGGTGAAGTGACTCCATCGATCGATACTCGCGCTCAAGTATATCCTAATTTGAGCAGTCGGCGAACAATCGAAACTTTGTCGATCGCGCAAACAATCTGGACTGATGCCAAATTCACCCTGACGATTGGTGCAGATTTGGTGACTCAATTACCCAAGTGGTATCGCATCGGTGAATTGCTAGCCCAAGTAGACTTATTAATTGTCGCCCGCGATGGGAATCCGATCGATAAAACAGATTTAGACATATTAACAAATCTCGGTGCAAGCATTAGCTTTGCCCCCTTAAATACGCCACCTGTATCCTCCACCATCATTAGAACGATTAAATCCCATCATATTACTGTCGATAGAGAAATCCAAGGATTGACATCAGCCGTCGCCACATATATTCAACAGCACTCATTATATAGCAAGACAAGCCTCGTCCAAAAATAACAATGGTAGAACGCAACCTCAAAAAAAGATTAGGGCAAGATCGAATGAGTATATTAGCAGACTTTAAAGTTGGGGTGGATAATGCGATTTTCTCGATCGATACCCAACAAAACCGACTATTAATCCTCCTCGTCATGCGCCAAGAAGAACCCTTCCTCGGCGAATGGTGCTTACCCGGAACATTAGTCAGACAGGGAGAAACATTAGAAGCAGCAGCCGATCGAATCTTAGCCGAAAAAATCCGCGTCAATAACTTATACCTCGAACAATTATACACATTTGGCGGCCCAGGCAGAGATCCACGAGAAGCGATCGATAGTTATGATATCCGTTATTTATCAGTTAGTTACTTTGCCCTAGTTAGATATGAAGCAGCCGAATTAATCGCCACCGGAGTCGGCGGAATAGCCTGGTATCCGATCGACAAACTCCCCACCCTCGCCTTCGATCATCAACAAATAATAGAATACGGACACCAACGACTAAGAAACAAACTAGAATATAGTCCGATCGCCTTTGACATCCTCCCCGAATCCTTTACCCTCAGCGAAATCTACCAACTATACACAACAGTTCTCGGCGAAACATTTGCAGATTACTCCAACTTCCGTAACCGACTAATCAAACTAAAATTTCTCGAAGAAACAGGAGAAAAATCATCCCAAGGTAGCGGAAGACCAGCAAATCTCTACCGATTCGATCCGATCGCCTTCGCCCCCCTAAAAGACAAATCCCTCCTATTTGTCTAAAACAAAACCCCCACAAACAACCTCTCTGCGCTCTCCCCTCACTCCTCCTACTCTGCGTAAAATGAAAATAGGACTTGCTCAACTCAATTCAACAATCGGCGATCTGAAAAACAACGCCCAACAGATTTTAAAAACTGCCCAACAAGCAGCAACCCAAGGAATAAAACTACTACTAACCCCCGAACTATCCCTCTGTGGTTATCCACCACGAGACTTATTACTCAATAGTGATTTTATCGATCGAATGGAGCAAACCCTCCAACAACTAGCCCTAGACTTACCAGCAGATATATATGTCTTAGTCGGATTAGCGACACCAAATCCTAATTTTACCCTCGGTAGTAAACCATTATTTAATAGCATTGCTCTATTAAGTGCGGGGAAAGTCCAGAATATTTTTCACAAACGACTATTACCAACTTATGACGTATTCGACGAGAATCGATATTTTAGCTCTGGTACCGAGCCAAACTTTTTTACTCTAGATGGAATCAAAATTGGGGTGACAGTCTGCGAAGATCTTTGGAATGATGAAGACTTCTGGGGTAAGCGAAGTTATCTAATTAATCCCATTGCGGAATTAGCCGAACTAGAGATAGATTTGTCGATCAATTTATCTGCATCACCTTTTAGTGTCGGGAAGCAACAGGTACGAGAAGCGATGTTAAAGCATACAGCGATCAAATACGATCGACCGATTTTATATGTCAATCAAATAGGCGCAAATGACGACTTAGTTTTCGATGGATGTAGCTTGGGATTCGATCGAACTGGTAACTTAATCTGTCGCGGTGAAGCCTTCAAGCCAGACTTATTAACCATCGAATTTAACCAGTCAAATCGAGACTTGCAACCGAGCATAATCGCCCATCAACCTGAATCTAGCGATGCTGAAATTTGGCAAGCATTAGTACTCGGAGTGCGCGACTATATCCACAAATGTGGTTTTCAAAAAGTCATCCTCGGCTTGAGCGGCGGGATAGATTCCGCACTAGTCGCCGCCATCGCCGCCGAAGCCATCGGTGCAGAAAAAGTACTCGGCGTATTAATGCCATCCCCCTACAGCTCCGAGCATTCCATCACCGATGCGATCGCCCTTGCTGCTAATCTAGGCATTATGACTGAAACCATCCCCATCGGTGACTTGATGCAGGGATTCGATCGCGCCCTTGAGGTACTATTTGAAGACACTGAATTTGGACTAGCCGAAGAGAATCTCCAGTCCCGAATTCGAGGCACCCTATTAATGGGCATCTCAAATAAATTCGGGCACTTACTCCTCTCCACAGGCAATAAATCCGAAATGGCAGTAGGCTACTGTACCCTATATGGAGACATGAATGGTGGATTAGCAGTCATCGCCGACGTACCCAAAATGCGCGTCTACTCCCTCTGCAACTGGCTAAATAGAAACAAAGAAACCATCCCCCAGCAAATCATAACAAAGCCCCCAAGTGCCGAACTAAAACCAGGCCAAATCGACCAAGACTCACTCCCACCCTACGAAATCCTCGATGCAATTTTGTCAGCAATAATATGCGAACATAAATCACCCCACCAAATCCAAAACTACGATTCTCAAACAGTCGAAAAAATCGCCAAACTAGTCAAACGCGCCGAATTCAAACGTCGTCAAGCCCCACCAGGCATCAAAATAACCGATCGAGCATTTGGTACAGGCTGGCGAATGCCGATCGCCTCAACTCTATCATAAACCTCCTCCTTCCTCTGTGAACCTCCGTGAATCCGACCTGCCCCTCTGTGTTTATTTAACACCATAACTAAGCACCAAAAATGCAAAAACTAGAACACCGCCACATCATCGACATGCGCGTAGATGGCACCAGCTACGAAGACGCAACCACCAGAATTATCGACTGGGCAAAACAAGCCGAAAGTAAATATGTTTGCGTCGCCAACGTACATATGGTGATGGAAACATATGACAGCCCCACATTTGCCAACATCGTCAACAATGCTGATTTAGTTACCCCAGATGGAATGCCATTAGTCTGGGGATTAGGTGCCCTGGGTGTGGAAAATGCCGAACGAGTTTGTGGCCCCACATTAACATTAGCAGTATGTGAAGCCGCCGCAAACACTAATACACCGATCGCCCTATATGGTGGTACCCCAGACAGCCTAGTCGCCTTCAATATATTTTTAAAAACCAAATTCCCTACCATCGATATTGTGTGCCAGATTTCCCCACCCTTTCGGGAACTCACAACAGAGGAAGATACCGCCTACACCGCGCAAATAGTCGAATCGGGAGCCAAAGTACTATTTGTGGGGATTGGCTGCCCCAGACAGGAAATTTGGATGGCTGAACATCAAGATCGAATTCCCGCTGTGATGCTGGGTGTGGGTGCTGCGTTTAATTTCCATTCTGGGCAGGTGAAACATGCGCCGATGTGGGTACAGAAGATTGGGTTTGAGTGGCTATTTAGGTTGATAATGGAACCAAGAAGATTGTGGAAGAGGTATTTTAAGCATAATCCTCGGTTTATATTTTTGTTTTTGAGGCAGTTGGTTCTGAGGGGTTAGTTGGGGTGTTTATTTAAACACAAAAGGGGCAGGTCGGATTCACTGAGGAACACTGAGGAAGTTGTATGTATAAGGTTGGGGTTATTTGTTTGGCGATCGCAGGTTCGATCGGTTATGTTATTCCTGTGGCGACTCAGAATAGAGTCGTTCAAACCTATTATGTGGATGGGGTGAATGGACTCGATCGCAATATCGGTACGTCGGAGAAATTGGCGTTCAAAACGATCGATCGCGCTAATAAGTTGGTGGCTGCTGGTGATACGGTTTTAGTCAAGAATGGTACTTATAATGAGAATCTAACCATTGTTGCTTCTGGTACGGCTAAAAATTGGATTACTTTTCAAGCTTTTCCAGGGCATCAGCCATTTATGAAGGGAAGTTCTGGAGCTTTTGATGTTGTTAGTAGTTATGTCAAGATTATTGGTTTTGAAATTACTTCAGTGGCCGAAAATGGGATTGCGATTAGTGGAACATTCACTGGCAATCATCACGTCCAAATCCTGAATAATAAAATCCATGATTCGGGCTGCAATGGGATTGGGGGGATTAGAACTGACTATTTGACAATCGAGAATAATATCGTCTATCGAAATTCTTTCACTGCCCCGTGGATGTGTAGCGGAATTTCAATTTATCAATCCCAGAATTTCGATACTCAACCAGGATTTCACAATATAGTCAGAGGGAATATTTCCTACAGTAATGATAATAAAAAGGTTAATAAAGACGGGAAAGTAACCGACGGGAATGGGATTATTATTGACGATCTAAAGCATACTCAAGGTGATGTCCCGTCACCAAAATATCTAAGTTCGACCTTGGTAGAAAATAATATTGTGTTTGACAATGGTGGTAGAGGCATAAACATCTTCCAAAGTGAACTCGTCACTGTACGGAATAATACCTCATTCAAGAACTCAAAATCCAAGCTTCAATATGAAGGTGTGGATGGGGAAATAAGTTCTCTTCTGAGCGATCGCAGTAACTTCTACAATAACATCGCTTATGCGATCGATCCCGCCAAACGAACATTAATCGAGAACCAATCTAATGGCAATAAGTGGAACCATAACCTATCCTATAATGGAAAAATTGCGATCGATAAAAAATCACTGGGCGGTCAAAATCTAGTCGATGTCGATCCTTTGTTTGTCGAGCCATCTATTTTAATCGATCGAGCAAACTTTAGATTACGCCCCACAAGTCCTGCCATCGGCTCAGGTACATCAACAAATGCGGCGAATATCGATATTACTGGCAAAAAAAGACCACTAGGATCTCAATTAAACTTGGGTGCTTATAACTGACGGCGGCAAGGCTCTCACTCCTACGTCTGTAGCGCGCACGATCTTGTCGCTCGAACCTCTGTTAAAAGACTGTTGCTAAAAATCAGAATTTCTGTTATGCTTGTAAAACATGGTCAGATTCATGACGTGGAGAGGTGGCTGAGTGGTCGAAAGCGGCAGATTGCTAATCTGTTGTAGGATTTAATCTTACCGAGGGTTCGAATCCCTCCTTCTCCGTTCTAAAGTTAGTAGCACTATTCCAATTGGAATGGTGCTACAGTTGTTTTATGCTTCATTATTGCCATTCCCTATCCCCTATCCCCTATCCCCTATCCCCTATCCCCTATCCCCTACCCCCTATCCCCTATCCCCTAACTAATGTACACGGCTGCAACTAAAGGTTTTATATATCAACCGCCGCAATCTGCCCACAACGCTCGACATATTCTCGTCAAACCCAATCTCGGTTATCCTGTCGGCGCACCTGTGACGGTGAGTATGGGAGTCTTGGGTAAAGTCTTGCAAGGATTGCGTCAAGCTAGCCCAAATGCCAAAATATCGATCGTCGAAGGAGTATGCTCGCCTGTAAGTCTCCACGATATCGCCGCCAAAAATGGTCTGTACGCGCTGTTGGATGAAGGAATGGAACTTCTTGACGCAGATACGCTACCATTGGTCGAGTACCTCAATTTATGCCCCACTCCGGTTAGATTTCAGACGATGTGGGCACCTGCATTGTTAAGAGAAGTAGATTGTCGGATTACGATCGGTGCATTTAAGCGGACAATACTCAAAGATCGACCGTTAATATCGGCATCGTTGAAAAATCTCTATGGATTATTTCCGCGATCGAAGTACCATACGCGCAGTCTCAATTCACGGGGGCAACTCCACCAACCATCTGTACCCAAAATACTTGAGGATGTCTATTTTTGCATCGGACATTTATTCGATGGTGCGGTGGTAGATGCTGATTTGCGATTCGTCAGTGCAGATTGGAAACCCGATCGCGGTAAGACGCTTGAATTTGGTCAAATCTTTGTAGGTGACGATCCGATTGCAGTCGATCGAGCAGCCTGTGTCGCAACTGGAGAGAGTATTCCTAGTTATATCGATCGAATCGAATACCTTCGCGCCATCCAAAATAATTAATTATTAATTATCGAAGATGTGGATTCTAACTTTTGACCTACTTTCGCTTCTGTGCCAGCCATGATGCGTTCAATATTGGTACGGTGGAGCCACACCACATAAACACCCCCAACGATCGCAAAGACAATATAAGCAAGTGGTTGGGCAAAAGCAACCATCCAAATTGTTGCCGAAATCGCCGCAAAGATCGAACTAATCGAGACAATCCGACTAATCGCAATAGTAACGGCAAATACAGCGATCGCCGCCAATCCTACCTGCCAGCACATCGCCAATAATACCCCAATCCCCGTCGCCACAGACTTACCCCCTTTGAACCCCAGCCAAACCGACTTACTATGTCCAAATATCGCGCCGATCGCCGCCAAGGGAACTAGACATGATGCCCATTCAGTGGGAATAGAGTGGAAAAAATCGAGGGTAAATATCCACCGAGCCATCAAGACAGCAAGTACACCTTTGAGTGCATCAGTTAATAAGACGATCGATCCTGGCACTTTGCCCAAAGTACGAAGCACATTAGTTGCGCCTGTCGAACCCGAACCATGTTCGCGAATATCGATCCCCTGCAATATCCTACCAGCTAGATATCCAGTGGGGAATGAACCGAGCAAATAAGCAATGAAAATTATCCCTGTGGTGATGATAAAATTGATTAGCATACTTAATTAAGTAATAATCATAATTTTGGATTTTGGACTGGGAAAGACTCCCTACCGATAACCTGGATAATCATCTGGCGACTGATTTGGTTCGGGGGCAAAGGCTAGCCACAGAGGATATTGTAGAATAGATAGCGCGATCTGTCCTTCAGAATTATCGATGATAATTAGGGGGATTTCACGATTTGCGACAATGCGATCGACCCTTTGAACCAAAGCTTCGGGATCTTCAAATAAAATAATCCCGCCATTACCGCCAAAATCAGTCTTTGCAAGTCCGAGACAGTCTTGAAAACCCCGCCGCCAATCGCCAAGACGTTCGGGGAAATTTGCCAAAACAACAGTGCGGAGATAGTCTCCATATAGCTCTCTGAGTACCGATACCGCTGTCGCCGCTACCAAAATATTCTGCAAGCGACTACCCATAGTACGAACCGCTCCCCTACCGCCATTGGTAAAAAACCAGTCAGAAACCTTGTCTGCATGAACTGCTTCGAGAGTACGCCGCAGATGCCAAGTGGGGGCGTAATAGTCTGGGGCACTGCGATACCTGTCGATCGACGCTCTTACCTTGGTAGCAGTGCTTTTAAAGGGTGGTTCGGCGAATTGAGGGTTGATTTGGTTCCGTGGGGTAGTTTCGCTCGTTGAGGGGGCATTTATCGGGGTTTGGAGGCGAATTTGGGCAGGGGGTGGTTGGGGGAAGTCGATTTCTTCGGCGATGACTACCAAGTCTTGGAGGCTACCCACGAGATAGTCTTTGAATCCTTGGAGCCGGATGGCGATATCTTGGGAGTTTCCGGCAAAGCTTTTGCTAATTTCTGCCTTAATTCGATCTCGGCGGCGTTCGAGTTGTTCGACGGAGATTTGGAGTTTTTGGCGGCGTTGTTCGAGTTCGTCGATTGAAGTGCGAATGATTTCGCCAAAACTCAGTTGGGTATCGGCGATTTGCTGTTCTAATTGTGTTTGGATGAGGTGCAGTCGATCGATTTCTGTTTTAATTTGGGTGGCTTCACTTTCCAATCGATCTGGAGTGGATGATGTGGAGCGGAGTGGTGGGGATGATTCAGCTTCGGGTTCTAGATCTTGACTAATTTCATCTAGTAGAATATCCCAATTGTCGTCTAATCTGGGAATTTCTTCAGGAATTGGCTCTGGTTGGACTAAAATATTAGCAGTCGATCGATCTGAGACTGATGGCTGTGGCTGCTCATGTTCTTCACTATCCCAGATATCCACGGTTGTTGCGACGACCTCGATCTCTTCGAGCACTCGCACGTCGATGATTTTTTGTGGCTGTGGGGGGATTCGATCTGGCTCGTGATTTGGATTTCCGTCGGGATTCATAGATTTTGGTGCGATTTGAGCAAGCACAGTTGCTAGAAGTTGCGGATCGAAAGGTGTCGAGTCTTGTTTCAGTCAGACTGGGGACAATAATATTCGAGACAAGTACGTAACATTTGTCGATCGAAAATAATTGGTAAAAAGTGAATACTATTTACTTCTTTAAAGTAAAACAAAATGGGTACGGGCGGCCAAAAAATTTGCCAAGTTTCCCATTCAGCATAGGGAAATCTACGGAGCAGCTTACTACCACGATAGACATCTAGAGCGGTGGTGGTAAATTTCAGGCGGATGATTGCTGTTTGAATCGACAAAAACAATCCAAATACCCCAACTCCCAAGCCTACCCAGAATTGGATCGCAGCGACTGGAATGGCTGCGAGGATTAATACGAGGGGAATTGTATAGGTTGGGTGAAGTTCTACTTCTGTAGGTAATTGGCTTGAAGAGGGGATGGTTGTCACAAAGTTTAAGTCTCGGCTGAGGATGAGAATTGTTACACACTCACTTATTTTAACAGGGAGATCGATCGTTGCGGCTACAAAAGTTGGCCGATCGAGATTTTAACCACTGGCTAGTATGGGTTCTACGGTATTTTCGAGCCAATCTCTCTGAGTTGAGAAAACCCCCGTTAGGATCTGTCATGGGGCTGCTTGCGTAATCTCACTGATCCAATAATGAAAATCTACAACTGAGGATAGGCAAAATCTAGTCAAAGTTCCGTATTCATCGTGATGTCAAATTCGGGTTCGATCGAGCAGAATGAATGTGGTGGATCGATAATTCACCAAAAAAAGTTGGGTTTAGTTAAATGAGTCATATAGAGGTAGGGCGATCCTGGTTTTTGTAGCTACATATAGCATTTTTCTGAGCAGATGACAGAGAACTGTATATGTAGTTCACTTACCACCCTTTCAGGGGTGAGGTTTGGGTTCAATTTACCAACGGATAACTAGGTGGTCGGTAATCGCTGTTAAAATTGATAGTTGTAAGGACTAAAAATAATTAGCTGCGAATAATCATGAAGTTTAATTTTCGCCGGACAATCGTCGGTTTATTGTTACCTGTATTGCTGATGATGTCACTCGCCATCGCTACTAGCTATCCTCAGCCAGCACTGGCTGATGATTTTACCAAAGCAACTTTGCCTAATGCTGATTTTACAGGCAAGGATTTGACTAGTTATGAGTTTACTCAAGCTAGTGTTCGCAATGGCAAGTTTGCCAATACTAATCTCACTGGTGTGAGTTTGATCGGCGGGGATTTTGACTCGGCAGATATGACGGGTGCGAACTTGACAAATGCAGCTCTAGATACGGCGAGAATGACTCGTGTAAATTTGACTAATGCAATTTTGGTCGGGGCTTTTGCTTCTGTCACGAATTTTAGTGGGGCAATTATCGACGGTGCTGATTTTACTGATGTATTGCTCAGAAAAGATGTCCTGCAAAAACTTTGCAAGGTTGCCACTGGTACCAATCCAACTACGGGAAGATTGACTAGAGATACTTTAGGATGTGCATAATTAATCGACGCTTGCTGTCCGGATCTGCCAATCATCTTAATGCTCAATTCAAGTAGTTTCAACTTAATTTACACACCATTCCCGATCGACTATAGGGGCCTTCTGAGCGATCTAAATTACCAATCGAACCTAAATATTTATTTCTTCGATTGTTCGGTTAAATAGCCGTCGAAAAATCTTCTATTTTTATTATTTGAGATCGATCGGTAATGAATAATAAGGGAACTTTACCATAGAAAGATGCCCAGCCTGAGTAAGTACTTGGAGCACCAATTAAAAGATCGCACTTTGCCAGTGAATATAAATCTTCCATCATGCCACCTATGGCAAGTTTTATATTATGGTGGCTAAACTCCTTTTCTTCGATCGATTCATTAGAGCATAGCAAGAATAACACTTTCTTGCCGATCGAACTAAAATAGTTTTGGAGCTGCTCCATTTTATCGATATATACATCATTACCAAAATAGTATTTCCCGTCTTGCCATACTTTATAGTCACCTTTGCGTAGATGAACACCTATGACTAAATCTTGCATATTTTGAGTGTCCGAAAATAACATATTTATTTTTTCTGATACCTTTTCGTCAGGAGCAAACAAAGTTCTAATTATATCTCCATGTTTCTTAAAGTTATCATTGTCTCTATACAACCACCCATTTGCAATGATGATTTTGTTCGTTACTTTGTCGATAAAGATAGGATCGTTGAGATTATATTCTTCTGTTGGAGAAGATTGAATAAATTCGTGAAATTGTGATGATGCAAATATTTTACTAATTATCTTTGCACATATGCTAAAAATAGCGATTGGCAAATCTACTTTTAAGGAGAAGTAGATTTGCCGATCCCTAAACATATTACTATCAATTGCTGGAAAATATTTGCAATATTCGTCAAAAGTTGGATTCACTAAAACATATTCATGTTCGATCGAGTTGGCAATAAAATGACCGAACAGAAATAATCGATTACAAAGTTGCATCCCCATTTTGTCTTGGATAATTAGCATATGTTTAAAATACTTATGAACGCCTTGACATGATATCATACCAGATCGGAAATAGTAAATATCCGTTCTTTTGCTAGTTCTTGGAGTCGTTGTTGAACGGTGCTAAATGAATGGTAATATTCACTACGGTTGGCTAAATCTTCCGGGGTTTGACTTTGAAGTTTATTTAGATAGTCTTTCCGCTTTTGTTCGCAGGTAAACTTTTCGAGACAAGCTACCGCCGCACGGATCACTAATGGCGATCGATTTATTTCTTCGGCGGTATGTTCGTCAAGCCGAAACAGGTGGGAAATCTGAGCGGTTCTAACTGGATGTTCGATCGCCAAATCTTGGAGTTTGATAATCAGTGTCTCATCAAAATAATCGATCTTACCCGCTTGAGATCGACTAATAATCTCATTCCACAAAAACTGATGATGGGGTAAAATAAAGCCGATCGTCGCCGAATCCAAAGCGTCGATAATTGTCAGTCGATGGATCGGATAATGTAGATATATCCGTAATAATAACCCCTCCGCCTGCTCCACCAACTTTTGCTTGGGATGAACATTAATCGGCGGAATAACTTCTACATCCGACTCCTCAACCTCAACTACTTCTGGCTGTCGAAATTGACGAGTAGGGGGAGCCGAAGTAGCTGCTGCCTGAAACTTCTTCATCCCCGTCTGCAAATTTTCCACCAATAGCGGAATCATCCGCGCATCCCCCGCACTCAATAACCCCGCCGACTTCTGAAGATAATGGGTGCGCGTCGTCGGATCGGTAATGCTCTGGAGCAGCTTGACAATGCGCTTGGTAGCCTGTTGATACTGCTCTGCTTGGGATAGATCGGCATTGTCGATCGCGCCTTGTATTTGCCAATCTAGCCACAGTGGAGCATCATCGAGAAGCTGTAGATAGGCTTCTGGGCTATTACTTTTTAAAAACTCATCGGCATCTTTTCCCGCTGGTAAATTGAGAATGCGTAATTGTAATTGTCCTTGATAAGCAAGATCGGCAATTTCACCGATCGCTCTTTCTGTCGCAATATTACCCGCCTTATCCGCATCAAAATTGAGGATAACTTGTTTCGACTCTGTAAACTTCACCAACTGCGTAACTTGAGCCAAACTTAACGCCGTACCCAACGCAGCCACCGCACTAGTAATCCCCGCAGCATGAAGGGCAATCACATCAAAATAACCCTCAACAACTACCGATCGGTCGGTCTTATTAATGGTATCCTTAGCTCGATCGAGTCCATACAAAGTCTTCCCTTTATCAAACAATTCAGTCTCAGGTGAATTGAGATATTTTGGTTGTTCGTCGCTCAAAGTACGTCCGCCAAAACCAATGACTCGCCCCCTAACATCGCGAATCGGAATCATCAATCGATCGCGAAACCTGTCATAATAACTATTCCCCTCCTTACGCGGTATAATCAATCCGGCTGATTCGATCGCCTTGGGTGGAAATTGCTTTTGTTCGATCAGATAATTACTCAAAGTTTCCCAACCAGCAGGAGAATAACCGAGTTGAAAAGATTGAATCGTCTCATCACTAAACGATCGATCGATCTTGAGATAATTGAGCGCGTGTTCCCCTTGATGCTGATTCAAAGCATGTTGATAAAAATTTGCCGTCACCGCCAAAATCTCATATAGCTGTTCCCGCTGAGATAATTGTCGCTGCAACTCCTGTCTCTTTTCCGGCTCCAAAGTCTTTACCGGAACCTGATATTTATGCGCTAATTCTAATACCGCTTCCGTAAAAGAACGCTTTCCCAACTCCATCAAAAAATTGATCGCACCACCACCAGCCTGACAACCAAAACAATAATAAACCTGTTTTGTCGGACTAACCGAAAAACTCGGCGACTTCTCCTGATGAAAAGGACAAGAACCCTGATAATCCTTCCCCCGCTTCTTCAACACCACATATTCACCCACCACATCGATAATATCGACTTTGGCTTTGACTTCTTCGATCGTATCTGGATGAAGACGGGGAATATTCATAAACTCAAAAACGCACCAACTTTAAGCTACCCCACTATACTAACAAATCAGCACAAGACTCTTGGCTATTAAGAAAGAATACTCTCTAAATCAATTAAACCTCAGACTCCATTGCTTTAGCAGCAGTGGCTACAGACAAAAATAGAGTTAATGGTTGTTCGGGAATCGCTACAAAACCATTAATCTCATAAAAATGTTTAGCTGCATCATCCAAAGCATGAACTAAAATATAGGCAATCCCAATACTTTGTGATGCTGCAATAATGCGATCTATCGCATCTTGTAACAAACTCAAACCAATCTTCTGCCCTTGATATTGTAAATCGACACCTAGTCTACCAATTAGTACTGCAGGAATCGGATCCGGCATGTTTCGCTGTTTTGCTTTGGGTAGTTCGATTCGGTCGATTGCTGCACTGCTAAGACAATAATAACCGACGATGACTTCGCCATTAGTTACTACAAATGTCCGCGAACTACCGATCGCCTGATTTTTCAGTGCCCGTTTACACAGCCATTCATTGAGTGAGTCCACACCACAGTCAAAATCTTTCACCACATGGGTAGATATTAGCGGTACAGGTGGTTGTAATCTTGACTGCTCTATGCCCAAGGTGCCTTAACCTGCATCAGTCTCCGCAAGCCCTCAGAAGGCTCTGGTGGACAATCTAACAGTTGACATAGATTAGCGAACGTTTCCTCGCCAACGGCAATATAAGCTCGATCTAGCAGAACATGCTCTGCTTCTCTGCAAGCTATTTCTAGCACAAAATCAGAGCGATTTTTGCCTAGATAACTCGCCGCTCGATCGATCGCATCTCGTTGTTGATGGTTGAGACGGATATTCATACTACTATCCCTCGGAGCGCGAGATACGGAAGAAGATGACATAATCTTTTAAGCTTGATTTATTTTAATCTTCGCACACTGTGGATCTATTGTCTATACAAATTCGTCGATCGCAGTCGTTAGGCTAGTCTACAGAATGTAACCGACAATATCACAGGGGTTCCGATCGAATGAAAATAGTCTGCTCCCATTACTTGTTATCCGAGGTTGTACTACCAGATACTGCTATAGCGATACCTTCACGAGTAGCACCTATTTCTAATAGCGATCGAATTAATAGATCGATCGATACTGACGGATCTACTGATTCTACTTTCGGGATACGTGGATTAGAACTAGGATTTTTGGCTAGGTGTTCTTGTTTCAATCGTTCGAGATATTTACTCAAAGATAATCTAATCTCGATCGTCATCATCTCTTCTGGTGAGAGTTTTAAAAATTCAGTAATGGTGCCAATCTTCCAGCCATTAGCTTCTAGATTTTGAGGAGCGTACGATCGCAGTCTTTTTTGACATCGATCGATAATATTATCTGGTGTTTTCTTAGTCGTTTTGGCGAACACTTCTAAAATAACAATGGCATCATCATCAATTTGATAAATGACTCGCCAGTTCTTATTATTATTGAGATCGTTTACTCTGAGTTCATGAGATCGATCTCCAATACTAGACATCGGCTTCGACATCGGTAGAGTGGGTAGCTCTCCATTTAGTAATTGCTGCAATAGAAAGCCTACTTCAATTCTTACCGATCGATAAAATGGTGGAGTTTTGATTTCATCAGTTAGCCAGATAAGATATTTGAGATAGTTGTCCTGATTCATCAATGTATCGATAATTACTTTCCAGATATTGCTAGTCCAATCTCTTCACGAGTAGCACCAAGAGCTAATAGTGACTTAATTAATAGATCGATCGATACTGACGGACTAGCCGCCTCCATTTTTGCAACTCTCGACTGACTAGAATTAATATTTTCAGCTAATTTTTGTTGAGATAGTTGCTCTTGCTGTCTGAGCTTTTTTAGTGACTTACTCAAGGATAATCGAATCTCAATCATCTCCATCTCTTCTGGTGATAAATCTAAGAATTCAGCTACAGTGCTAACTTTCCAACCAGCAGCTTCTAGTTTCTGACGTTTTGTGGGTTCCATAATTTATATAGCCACAGGAACTATCCTGCGCCTGAAGTTTCATCATATAATTTAAGTCTTCTTTGGCAATTGTCGATAACCTGCTTCGGAGTTTTTTGGGTCGTTTTAGCGAACACATCCAAAATTACGATCGCATCATCATCGATTCGATAGATGATTCTCCATTCCTTATTATTTTCACTGTCGTGAATTCTAAGTTCGTGGCAATGCTTACTAATACTAGCCATTGGTCTAGATATTGGCATCGATAGCAATTCACCTTCTTGTAATTGTCTCAACAAAACGCCTGTTTCAATTCTTGCTGACTGAGAGAATGGAGGCGTTTTGACTTCACCAGATAACCAGACAGTATCTTTGCTGTTGTTGGAAGAGTTCATATTGAAATTTTTTATTTAAGTGACAATTATTAGTAAACATTTTGTTTTACTTTATTTCAATAATTTGTGTATCGATGAGTCCGTTCGTCGTCTTGAATGCTTTGACTTTCGCTCATCACTAATATTATGTCATATTAGACATAGTATAGTCAACCAAGCTCCACAGCCCCCTGACTATGGCACAATTGTAGATAGTGGCAAATCGATACCCCTCATCTCATGACAGCTAATCTCCCCCCCCAGTACGACGCGAAGACTACCGAAGCCAAATGGCAAGAAATTTGGGAAACTCATCAAACCTACAAAGTTGACCCCAAAAAAGGTGGTAAACCTTTCTGTATCGTCATTCCGCCGCCAAACGTGACGGGGAGTTTGCACTTGGGACATGCTTTTGAACAATCGCTGATCGATACACTGATTCGGTATCATCGGATGCGGGGGGATAATACCCTATATCTACCTGGCACAGATCATGCGAGTATTGCGGTACAGACTATCCTCGAAAAGCAGCTCAAAGCAGAGGGAAAGACGCGAAATGATGTCGGACGCGAACAGTTCCTCAAACGTGCCTGGGAATGGAAGGAGGAGTCTGGTGGGCGAATTGTTAATCAGCTCAAGCGGCTCGGTGTATCGGCGGATTGGACGCGGGAACGGTTTACCCTAGATGAGGGGTTGTCTGCGGCGGTATTAGAGGCTTTTGTCAGGCTTCATCGGGATGGGATGATTTATCGGGGACAGTATTTGGTAAATTGGTGTCCAGCTTCTCAGTCTGCGGTGTCGGATTTGGAGGTGGAGAATAAAGAGACGAATGGGAGTCTGTGGTATTTCCGCTATCCTTTGACAGATGGTTCGGGATATATTGAGGTAGCTACTACTCGCCCTGAGACGATGTTGGGTGATACTGGAGTTGCAGTAAATCCCAAGGATGAGCGGTATAAGCATCTAATTGGTAAGACTTTAACGCTGCCAATTATCGGTCGCGAAATTCCGATTATTGGGGATGAATTTGTCGAGGCGGAATTTGGAACTGGTTGTGTAAAAGTTACTCCCGCGCACGATCCGAATGATTTTGCGATGGGTAAACGGCATAATTTGCCGCTCATCAATATCATGAATAAAGATGGCACTCTGAATGAGAATGCTGGTGATTTTGAAGGACAGGAACGATTTGCAGCTCGGCGAAATGTGGTTGCTAAATTGGAAGAGTTGGGTAATTTAGTTAAGATCGAAGCATATAAGCATACTGTCCCCTATAGCGAACGGGGTAAAGTTCCGGTTGAGCCGTTATTATCGACTCAATGGTTCGTCAAAATTCGACCGATGGCGGATAACTGTCTGGAGCATTTAGACAACCAAAATTCTCCCGATTTTATCCCTCAAAAGTGGTCGAAGGTATATCGCGATTGGTTGGTGAAATTGCAAGATTGGTGTATCTCTCGTCAGTTGTGGTGGGGTCATCAAATTCCCGCCTGGTATGCGGTGAGTGAGACTGAGGGGGAGATAACTGACAATACTCCTTTCTTTGTAGCGAAGAATGAAGCGGAAGCAAAAGTACAGGCGATCGAACAGTTTGGCAATGATGTAAAATTACTCCAAGATCCAGACGTATTAGATACTTGGTTCTCGTCTGGAATATGGCCTTTCTCTACGCTTGGTTGGCCAGAAAATACAGTAGATTTAGAGACTTTTTATCCGACTTCTACGCTGGTTACTGGTTTTGATATTATCTTTTTCTGGGTTGCCAGAATGACGATGATGTCGGGATATCTGACGGGTAAGATGCCGTTTAAGGATGTCTATATTCACGGCTTAGTGCTAGATGAAAATGGCAAGAAGATGTCGAAGTCGGCGAATAATGGGATCGATCCATTGTTACTGATCGACAAATATGGTACTGACGCTTTACGCTATACTTTGATTCGAGAGGTAATTGGAACTGGGCAAGATATTCGGATTCAATATAACCGCAAAACTGATGAATCGGAATCTGTCGAAGCGAGTCGCAATTTTACAAATAAATTGTGGAATGCAGCGCGGTTTGTGATGATGAATTTTGAGACATCGGAATTCAAAATCTCTAGTACAGATTTAGCACCGCCAGCAATTGAGTCATTAGAAGTAGCCGATAAATGGATTTTATCTCGCTTTAATCAGACTGTACAGCAGACAGGCGAATATATCGATCGATACGGCTTGGGAGAAGCTGCTAAGGTATTGTATGAGTTCTTCTGGGGTGATTTCTGTGACTGGTATATCGAGCTAGTCAAATCTCGTCTCCAAGAAGATGCAGATGCGAATAGTAAATTAGTAGTTCAACAAACTTTAGCCTTCGTCTTGGATGGAGTGTTGAAACTTCTACATCCATTTATGCCCCACGTTACTGCCGAAATTTGGCAAACTCTAACTCAAAGTGAGGATACTAATGATATCTCTTTGCAATCTTTCCCCAATAGCGATGGTAGCTTAATTAATCCCGAACTCGATCGAGAATTCGATCTACTCATCGGCGTAACTCGCACCATCCGCAACCTTCGCGCCGAAGCAGAGCTAAAACGAATTACTAAAATCTCGATCGTTATTCAAAGCGACAGCGAAACAGAGCGTCAAATATTAGAGCGTTGTCAAACCTATCTCTGCGATTTAGCCCAAATCGAGAACCTAACTATTGTCGATAAACTAGCCGAAGAATCTGTGAGGTCGATCGCCAGTGTCTTTGCTACGGTTCAAATTATATTACCATTAACAGGAGTAGTCGATCTAGAAGCCTTCAAAGCTAAAATCCAGAAGAAGATCGATAAAATCGAAAAAGAGATCGAATCGATTGACAGTCGTCTCAATAATACCAAATTTATCGAACGCGCCACCGCCGAAGTCGTGCAACAAACCAAAGATAGCCTAACCGAAGCCCAAAAACAACAAGAAATCCTCCAAGCAAGACTAGAACAATTCTAACTCGATTCCCCCTATTTAGAAATTTTCGTGACCCTATATCCCCGACTTCTTGGAGAAGTCGGGGATATAATATTCTCTCTATCCCCTATGATAGTAATCTCGATCGCGTCCCAGACAAAAACCGATCGATTGTTGTAAACTATGATTGCCCCAAATCAGAAATACAGCGATCGCACTAATACCTAAACCTGTTCCCACAGTAAAAATTCCAGCATAGCCCAATTGGTCTGCTACCATACCAAAAGCAGGTGCAGCTAATGCCACCCCCAAATCCAATCCAGCTAGACATATAGACAAGATTTGCCCCCGCTGGTGGGATAAAGATCGATCGGATAATAGGGCAACAGTCATCGGAATCAAAATACCGATACCCAATCCTTCTAAAATCGCCGCACCGATAAAACTGAGATCGCCTCTAGCAGTCGCCAGCAATGCCTGAGAGCCAGTATAACAGCACAAACTCAAAGCAATAAATATTCCCCGTCCATAACGATCGGATCTACTCCCAATTACCGATCGAGCACAAAAACTAGAAATTGCCGCGATCGTGTAGAATAAACCAGGATTGAGATCGATATTGCTCGCCTGAATATAAAGTGGAATGAATGTGTGAACCGCACCAAATGGACAGCCAATTAATAACAGCGTCAGAGCGGGAATCCCTAGAGCGCGATTAGTTAAAATCTGGCGAACTGATAAACTCGATCCTTCAAATTTTAGGACGATCGCACTTGAATCATTCCAGTCTGGCGCGAATTTAATCGGCTGTTGTTCGCGCAGTTGGCTAACGCATAAATAGGCTAAAGCACCGGATAAAATCGAGATCCAAAATATCGTCGAAAACATCCCCAATACTTGCAGATAGCCGCCAATTGCAGGGCCTAATGCTACACCAATCGGATTGGCTAAACTCATTGTACCAATAATTTCGCCGCGCCGTTCGGGTGGTGCCAAATCTACAACTAAAGCACTATAAGCAGTAGCCAGAGCCGCAATACTAATCCCATGAAATGCCCGAACTAACATCAATAAAGGAATCGAAGTAGTAGCCAGATAACCTAGTGGTGCGATCGCAACTATCGCCGTACCAATTAATAAGACTACTTTTCGTCCACGCCTGTCAGCTAATTTTCCCATATATGGACGTGTGGCGAGTAATCCGATCGCAAAAGCACCGATAATTAAACCGATCTGTTGTTGTTTGAGGCCGATCGTATCTAGGTATGCTGGTAGAGTTGGCAATAGAATTGCGATACTAGTCCAAAATAATAATCCGGTACCAAATAGCACGAGCAAATTCCGCCGCTGTGCTGGCTCAATCTGACTGAAAGTTCTCATTTAGGGATTGGGGTATGGGAATTTTCGGGGATTTAGTGGCGATCGAAATCGCATTTAGACGATCGAAGTGCGTGCTTCTGCTTTTGGCTTTAGCCTGCGCGCTCACGGCTATGCCAACAGTAAGGCTTTGTTTTGATTATACAGCCGCGATTTCAATCGCCACCCTCATTTCCACCATCATCTACCGTCTCACATGCCCCCTGATACTTCATCTGTGCCCAAGTTAGCTGCTTTACCTTCGCCACATCACCCTGACTTGCAGCCTCCTTTAACTCCCGTTTGTCATGAGCATGTTGAATCGCCTCCTCCTTCGATCGAGAGCTACTATCAAAACACTTCTCTAAGTTTTCAAAAACTCCCCGCCGTGATTTTTGAGCGTGTTGACGTTCGGTATCTAGCAACTTTGTCATCAATTCAAGGTGCATCGCATCATCACTACATATCTCTTGTAAAATCGACCATTCATCACCACCCAATAGTTTCTTTTCTTGTTTTAACCGTGGATCTTTAAAAACTTCGCCCATAACTTCCGCATATATCCGAGGTAAACTATCATCAAACTCATGCTTTTCCTCCAACCAGATTCGTCTGATTTCACACAACTCCTCATTAGTAATAAGCGTGACATCCTGCATATCTGGCGGTGCAGCTTGACGAATTTGTACCTGCGCTTCTAATACCCGTCTGAGCCAATGTTCGCGCCAAAACTTAGTATATGGCCCTGGAATTGGGACTACCTCAGTACCATCTTTTCCTTTTTTACCCTTCTTGCGTTCAAACAGCTCAACTTTACCATGTATACGACGAAAATCACGCCGATCCCAATCATCAGGAATATCCAATTCATTCCGAATATCTAACAATGGTTGTAACCATTCTTTGTCTTCATCATTCTGAATCATTGCCTCCATCGACTTATCTTTAGTCACCATCGTACATACCCAACAACCAAAGCGAGAATCACCACAACTAGGTGTAGATGTATCGACTACCAATGGACATTCATTATCAGCAGTAGCCCCTCTATATAGAGTAAATAAATCTTGATTATTCCCACCCCAAGGGTTTGGAAATTGCATCAAATACATCCACACCTCATCAGTTCGCCAATCTTCGATCGGGGTGTATATTAGTGAGTTAGGTAAACGCGAATTAGGGCTGAGATAATCTCGGACTCGATTTTTCTCATGCTTCTTCATCGTCATCGCCCGTTTGTTACTTTCTGCTTTCCGAGTACCCAATACCAAGATAGTTTCACCATTAATCCGTACCGTTTCACGAATAAATCGATTGGCAGGACTAATTTTTAATCGATCGGTACACCATCTGAACCCATTTCGAGGAGCAGGATAACCCTTCCCAATTAAATTGCTCCAGAATGTATCCTTAACTAGTGGCTTTAGTAGGTGTGCCTCGAATGGCAATTCAAGTAACTCAGCCTTAATTTTTATCTGTTCGATACAACGATTAACCCAATTAGAAACGATCGGATTCTCAACTAATGTATCTGTCGTGATCACATAAACTTTTTTTATCCGCTTGTCAGGGGGTAGTGTAGCGATCGCATTCCAAACAAGTTGTAAAATAGTACTAGAATCTTTGCCCCAAGATACCCCCAAAATCCACGGGGTAGAATCGCTACAATAAAGATCTTGGATCTCAGTAGTTAACTTATTAACATCTTCTATGAAATCGGCGACACTGCGCTGTGTAGGGGGTAGTGTGGTAGCTTCTGTCATATAAGATTGTCTTTTGATAATATTGCGGGCACCTACTTCATCTTATGCTATAATTAGCACTAGTGGTTTAACCTCCATAGTAAAAAATGTTGACTACAGTAGAAGGTATTTATCGAGATGGTCGGATTGAGCTAAAAAGTTTACCCACCAACGTTACTCAAGAAGCTAAAGTAATTGTAACTTTCATCGATCTCGAATCAGTCAATTTAGCCGATCGTGGGATCGGTAGACTACAGGCGCAGGCTTTACGAAATAGCCTATCTACTTTTGCTAGTGATTGGGATAGTCCAGAAATGAGTATTTACGACAGTTATGATGCCGCAAAATCCCAGCTATAAGCAAGGAGATGTTGTCTTAGTCTTGTTCCCGAATTCGGATCTAGTTACTGCTAAAATTAGACCCGCTGTTGTGGTTCAAGCGGACAACTTACAAACAGATTTAGAGCAGATTATTGTGGCAATGGTTACAAGCAATATGTCACGTCGCCAGCACTCCAGCCGCTTAACTATCTTTTTACGCACGCCAGAAGGTCAACGATCGGGATTGGTATCAGATTCAGTCATTATGACCGATAATCTGGCAACTGTCGCACTGTTTTCTATTACTCGTGTCATTGGCTCGATCTCCATCTTGGATCTCCAGAAAAGTCTATGCAACACTTTCGGTATCGAAAACTAATGCAGGTATTGTTCTTTTGTATACCTGCATTAGTTTTCGATCTGCCTAATTTAAGCTGATTCCCGTTTGTTTTTCTATTTCACCGATCGCAACTTTGATAGCTTTATCAATTGCTGCTCTTTGAGCAATTATTTTTTTGCCACCTTTACCATCATCAATCACTAAGCTATTCTCCCACAGGATACAAGTACGGCGATAGTCAAGACTAGCTAATGCTTTAATTAATATCATACTTTGTTCATCAGTAAAACTATTGTCCGAAAATATTAAATATCCAATTCGGCTGATAACTATAAAACCAACTGAATTAAAATCGATTCTCTCTTGGCGAAGATTATAGAAATTTAATAAATTGCTAGCTTGAGAGCGCGGTTGGAACATTAAGCTCCAAGTGGTATTATTTCGAGCGAATTCAAGATAGAAGAATTTAGCTTTATCAAGAAGAGTTCGATATTCTTCTCGATTTTCTACTGTGTATGAGTCGAGATTTTTATTACTAGTTCCAAATAAAAATTCAGACACGCCTATCCTTAATTGGCTCATAGTAAAAATATAATTTGGATCCTTACCTACCGTACTTGATATTTTATCAATTCTGCCAGTAAATATATCTAACTCTTTCGTAAGATCGCGAGTAATCTTAGATAGAAAATCACTAACATCAAATGATGCTCGTAATGCTGGAGGAATCGGCTTATTCTTAGAGCAGTCAGCAAAATCTTGATGAATTTGTTCTAGATCTTCTTCTTGAACCACCAAGACTGTTACACTATCGTTATTTAATTCTGGTCTTTCTATTACAGCCTTTTCAATTGCTTTAAGTCGATGTTGACCATCGGTGACATATAATAATATATCACTAGAAATCACAGCATAACCAAATTTCACAGATCCACTACCAAACGCAAAGACTTTGATTGGTGTATTGGAATTGAAAATAAATGGGGGTAAAATGTAAGCATCTGTATTGACTAAATATTTTGCAATATCTTTAACATGAGGCTGCATTAAGGGGCGATTCATCATCTCCTCTGCATTTGACTTATTTTTCTTACCATCTGCACTATTTAATTTTGCAATTTCTAGAAGTAGTTTTAATGACAGCGAAAATGCTAAGTGAGTTCGATTACCTTGCTCATAGACATGACAAATGAATAGTCGTGCTCCAGAAGTTGCGGCACTTCGAGTTGCTTGATCGAGTGCGTCTCTTTCAGTGTCGAGAAAGATTACATTAGTATTAACAGGTTGGTTGTCCATAGAGGCTAGTAATTTGTGGGCTATCTGTATTCACAATAATATCTCAATTTAATAGCCTCTGTCAAGATAATGCAGTCGTTATTTGGACTGATTAGCTCAAAATAAGACGAATATAGTAGCTTGTCAGCCCAAAAAAGTAGTTATACTGAGATTTGAAGGCGATCGAGAATCCGTAGCTTGTAATTATGTGTTAAGTTTTTAAAAACCTTGGATAAGTACGATAAGAAAGCTGTTAGTCTAGTTGCGGTAACTTCATTTATCCCTTGACAATGCCAGCCAGCAACATTTCTAGCATCCAGCCACACCAAATTCTCGTGCAACGTACTAATATGGGCGGGAGTGAGTCATATATTGGGGCTGTTACACTTCAATGGTTGGCCGATCGAGTAAAATATGCCTCAGAGATGAGTCTACTCTCAGAGCAATATCAGGCTGAAGACCAGAATATATCGATCGATAGTCAGACGATCGAAATCATTCAACAACGTCCCCTAGATTGGAGTAGACAGGCGGCTCTAGTTCAATATCTTGGTGCGCGAACTAGTCATAAATTTCCACCCGTATTAGTGACGATAGACAGAGATTGGGTGGATAATACTTATGCAGATGAATGGGGTAGAGGGGGGAAAGCAAATGAATCGGCGGCGATGTTTTCAGCCATCGATGGAAATAATAGTGTTGGGTTATTAGATGTTGGTGAATCGGTGCGAATCTATGCTCTTGATGGACAACATCGGTTGATGGGAGTGCAGGGATTGATGGAGTTATTACGCACGGGTGAATTGCCGCGATATAGTAAGGATCGATCGCCAGTTGGTAATAAAATCACTGCGACTGAATTGGGTGCATCGGATGAGTATTTAGAGAGTTTACCCCAGGAAACGATCGGGATTGAATTTATCTCAGCGGTGGTCAAAGGTGAGACACAATTAGAGGCAAGAAGAAGGATCCGATCGATCTTTGTGCATGTTAATCTGATGGCGATCGCCTTGAGTAAAGGACAACTGGCACAACTCGATGAAAATGATGGATTTGCGATCGTCGCCCGCAATATTGCCGTCAATCATCCCTTATTAAAAGATGTCCCCCGCCGCAAACCGCGAGTAAATTGGGATAGTGCCACAGTAGCCACCAAAACCACCGTACTTACCACCTTACAAGCCCTGCAAGATATGGCGGCAAAATACCTCCAATATCAATATCCCCACTGGAAACCCAAAGCGCAAAAAGGACTAGTCCCCCAACGCCCAGCCACAGCCGAGTTAGAAGCAGGTATCGCCGCCTTTAATCAGCTATTCGACAATTTAGCCCAATTCACCAGTTATGGACGCTTGCAGGGGGAAGATACCCCCCAATTACGGCGATTTAGCTTTGAGCCAGGGGGCGGTGAAGGAAATATGTTATTTCGCCCTGTCGGGCAAGTTGCCTTCGCTCAAGGTGTGGCGATGGCGGTTTTTAAAAAGAAAATGGCTGAAACCGACGTTTTCCGTAAATTAGCACGATATGATGCTGATGGTGGATTCAGTCAGATCGATACCCCCCAATCGCTCTGGTATGGAGTTTTGTACGATCCAAATAAAAAGCGGATTCTGGTATCGGGCAAAGATTTAGCAGCGAAGTCGATCGTTTATCTATTAGGCGGAATCGACAATGATTTCGATCGAGCCGAATTTCGCCGTCAAATTGCCGAAGCCAGAACCTTTGGCGAATATGCCATGAGCTTCGAGGGTAAATTAGTCACCCCCAAAGAAGTTGGTTTACCACCACTGTTGTGACAGGGGTCAGGGGGCAGGGGTCAGGGGTCAGGGGAACTGTAGGGGCACGATGCATCGTGCCCAGGGGTCAGGGGTAGGGGCACGATGCAAAGTGCCCAGGGGTGAGGGGTGAGAGGTTTAGTGATGGGGGTGTTTGTAAGTCAAGCCGGAGAGGGGTTTGGTTTTGTTGAGAAGTGGGAAGGGAAGCTGTCATCTGCAATACGCATGGAAGTTTTTG
>JANMEL010000240.1:0-6355 GCA_031376885.1 Chamaesiphon sp. OTE_70b_metabat_96
GTTTTTGTGATATTTGAGTTCGGATGATTAATAAAAATTATAATTGACCTCAATTGCATCCTAATTGTTGATGGATTAAATTAGATCGATCGTTAATCGATCGATCTAATGCCATTTATTGACTTTTTCAGCAAGCCCTAAATACTTGGATCGTTTTCTTGTCGTCTCCTGTTGAATTTGAGGTAGTCGAATATTTTGAAAAGTTTCCCACTTGAGATCGAGAGTATCTATTTTTGCTGCTGTTGAAATAGCTGAATTAATTTCAATTGACAAGAAGTATTAGCAATTTAGAGAGAATGTTGGGGTGATGTTTTGGGTAGTTTCCCACTTCTGAGCCACTCTACCATCAGATAGGGATGGACAATTTGCAGGTTATGGGCTGATGAATAATAGATTGCATGACGACCAGGTATTTCAATTTTAGTATCTCGATTGACTATAAAATCTTTAAAATTAGCTGTAACTAGAAAATCTGCTTTGCCAGCGATCGCTGTTTCCAATACATGAGCGTCTTCTATGTCTCTCAATCCAATTACCCCTGTACCGCCTAAAGTTAATTGTGCCCCCAGTTTGGCATATTCTTCTACCGCAGATACATAAGCCTCGGCTATATCGATATTTAATTTCAAATGCTCGACGATTACCGATTTTAATTCATCAAGCATTCCCCAAGAAATGACGAGACTGGTTTCGCCAACAGGGGAATCACCACTTCTGACTACTTCAACTAGATACTGGGATGCTGTATTACTTCTACTCCTCCGATCCGCTAGCAAAGCCGCCACCCAGATATTCAGATCTAGACACAATCTCCGCATACTTATTTTTGGGTGGTGATGCTGACGGCGGCGGCGAGAATATCGTCTTCTGTCGTCAGAGGTTCTAGATGTTCGATCTGCATTTGGGCGATGACTTGGGCGTGAGCGGTTTGATACTGAGCATCGATAATGGTGCGGGTAATGTTATCCATCAGGGCTTTCATCTGCTGCTGTGAGCCTGTGGTGCTAAGTTTAAGCCATGCTTCGCGGGCTGATGGAGGGAGTTCGACGAATAAGTCTAATGCCATTCCGACGACTTGCGATCGATTGCGACGTTCGGATTTGGCGATCGCGTCGAGTTGCTCTACTATTTCTTTACTGGTATGGGCTGATACAGTTATGCCAGACATCGGTTTACAGATTTTCTCTAGTTCCTATAGAAATTATAGGTCAGTTTCGATCGAGTAGCAAGAGGGGGTACAGCCGGGATACGTGCAGTATTTCGATCGAGATAATGCTTGGATACCCACTACCATATTTTAGCCATTTGCAGCATAAACCCTGATAGTTCTAGGGTCAGGAATAAAATAGATCCCAATGGGATCTATGAATGTTAGCTGCGTTCCCAACGAAACTTACGATCGATCTCAGCAATCGCCACATCATTAATACTTGCAAACCGCTTCATCATCAAACCATTCTCGGCAAACTCCCAATTTTCGTTACCATAAGCCCGATACCAATCACCAGCAGCATTGTGATATTCATACTCAAACCGCACCGCAATCTTGTTATCCATAAAACACCACAACTCTTTGCGGAGTCGATAATCTAGCTCATGCGCCCACTTGCGAGTCAAAAACTCTTTAATAGTAGCACGACCAGTAATAAACTCCGATCGATTGCGCCATTCCGAATCTTCTGTATATGCCAAAGACACCCGCTCAGGATCGCGGGTATTCCAAGCATTCTCAGCCGCTTGGACTTTATCTTTAGCGGTTTCCAGCGTAAATGGGGGAAGAGGTGGCTTAGTTTCCATGAGTTTATTATTGTTGATGAATAGGTTGACACGTCGATACTTTATGGCCAAGAGCCAGTACCATCAAGATATGGCGAAAATGTTGGGGCTGACCAACGACCGGGTAAGCCATTTGTAACTCGATACCCTCGATCGAGATGGAATACCAATAGTCGCTCGGCTCCAGCATAGTGGTTAATCTCCGCCCCATCCCAAATTACTTTAGCCTCGCCAGTTAAATAAAGCAAATCGCCCTGGTTAAAATCTACGAATAGCAATCCAGCCCTTGGGTTTAACTCTAGATTACCAAAAGTATTAAAGTGCTTATTGCCAGAAAAATCGGGGATGACTAACGTTCTATTGTCATCAATGTGGACAAAGCCTGGTTTGCCACCCCGATGAGCAACATCGACACCGTTTGTCGTATCTGCTGCGGAATTTTGATAAGCCGTAGCAATAAAGAAAGTATCAGAAGTAGTGACGATCGATCGCTCCTCGGCACCAAACTGGGAAAACTCAGACACTGCTGGCTGCACATTTGCATCATCTAACCCTAACGCAAATGTTCTAGCCTGAATATATTGTGGACAGTTGCCAAAGCTTTGTTTTACCCCAATCTGAAAGCCATTTAACCCCATAGCTGTAACCGTGCCATTCAGCCGATTTCGTCGCCGAGTGTGTAGTTCTATCCCCAGTATCCCAATGTCGATATCGCGAGTAAGAATAGTGGCTAAGGGATCGCCAAATCGTGGTTTGACATTAACTTCTAAGGTGTGAGCATCGGGAGTAGTCAAAAATCCCGGCTGCCCCACCAAGATCGAAGCCCAAGGGGAGCCGCTGAGATCTACTGTGCCGACAATTAGGTAGGGTAATTTAGCAAAAAACTGTTGATGTTGTTCGGGCAAATAGTCACGGATAATCCGCCGCCCCTGTGCTTCTATTTGCTGCCTAAATCCCAATCGTGATTGGATCGCTTGTTCGCCTGCATGAAAAGGTGATTCAGTTAATTTCCAGCCTAGATTCGTCATCATCTACTCCTGATAATTGGGATAAGGCGATTTGTCGATAATAAAGTCCCACTCCACCTCGACAATCCAGTTGGGTGAGCGGAGTCGAACTCAACGACATCGGTATACTAATTTACCGAAATTACCTAAGTTAAATTCCATCCATAGGAATGTAGCCAGGAAGTTGTTTGAATCGATCGATCCAGGCTAATACCTGGGGATATTTATCTAAATTAATTTTGCCATCTCGTGCCAATGCAACATAAGGAAAAACAGCGACATCGGCGATGGTGGGATGTTCTAATTCTAACCAAGTACGAGTAGTGAGATGCTGCTCTAGCAAAGTCAAAATAAATTCTGATTTTTGGGTAGCTCGCTCGATATTAATATTAGTCCCAGCACCAAATAAATGATAAAGTCGCGCATCTTCTGGCCCTTGCCGCACTTCCCCCGCAGTTGTCGATAACCATTTAACCACCTGACTCAAAGGCAGCGCATCTTGGGGCAACCATTTTTCGCCACCATATTGTCGTGCCAAATACACCAAAATAGCTTGGGCATCTGAGATGAGCATTCCATTATCTGCTAATAAGGGTACTTTACCGAACGGGTTCAGGGCTAAATATCCTGGCAACTTATGTTCGCCCTTCATCAAATCTATCTTAATCCATTCATACTCTAAATTGAGTAATGACAACATTAAATGGGCTTTATGACTATTACCTGAGATTTCGTGACCATATAATTTAATCATGATAATTTCGATGGTTTTGATGAATTGTTTTTACTAGAAAAGATTGAGCTGTAAAGTTTTCACTTACTTGTGAGCGAGTTGAAATTCTGGTACGATCGGGAAATCTAGCACTGGTTGGGTGAGATGTTTGGCATAGTTTAAAAATGTGTATAGACCAATTATGCCTAAGATTTCTAGGATTGCTTTGTTACCAAACCCCTCATCGCGCAGTGCTTGCAGAGTAACAGCATCAACCTGACCACGATTCTGCACCACAGCTTTGGTAAAATTGAGCACCGCTTGAACTTTTGGATCGATCGCTTCACCTTGCAGATTTGCTAACAATTCGGAGCGACTCAGACCATTTTGTTGACCAACAAATACATGCACCGCGACACAATATTCACATTGATTAATGCCCGAAGTGAGCAATGCAATTTGCTCTACCAAAGAAGTTTCTAGATCGCCACTATTAACCGCCTGATTCAGAGCCATCACGCCAGTCAGAAGCTGAGGCGCAGTTGCTAGCATTTTCATTAAATTAGGCGTACCACCAAAAGCAGCTTGCACAATATCTAGTGCGGCTTTAGCTTCGGCATTAGCGGTTTGGGGTTCAATTGGTTGAAAGTTATTCATGGTAAATTTTTGATGTTTTGAACAAACTAGTTGGTTTGAGCTGGAACTAAAATTAAGCTGTCTGACAACAGCTCAAGGGATCTTCAGCGCACCAAAGCCACAGCAGACTGGGCTAAATCTTTAATTAGCTGAGGATTGTTAACTGTCTTTGCCATCAAAATCGCTCCTTGCAGATAGGCAATGATAGACTTTGAAACCCTAATAGTATCAATGCTCTGTCCGATCGCCAATTCCTGTACGATGGGTTCGATTGTCTTTGCCCAAAGTTGAAAAACCTGAGTGAGGTAGACTCTGACTCGCTCTTCTTGCCCAGACAGCTCTAGGGCAATATTGCCCACAAAACAGCCTTTGACATGACCAAACTGCTGTTGCAGGCTCTGGCTAGCCTGAAAGGGCAGTTCAAAGATTTGTTCGATCTTCTGAGTCGGTGTTGTTGCAGACTCAGCAATCCGCCGAAATTGGCGGGTCAAATCGCTAGCATAAACCTCTAGCGCGGCAAGTACCATATCTACCTTGGAAGGAAAGATGTGATAGAGCGTGCTCTTGTTCACCTCAGCCTCAGCACAAATCTGATTGGTGCCAACAGCATGGAACCCATTGGTATAAAACAGGTGTAATGAGGTTTTGATGATTCGATCGCGGGGCGACAGGGCAGAGGACATAATCAAGCACTGAACCAACTAGTTAGTTTTATCATCGATCGACCCCTAATGTCAAGGATTGAATGAGCAATGATGTATCCTACACGCAAGCCATTGAATCGTAATTTGACTAACAACTCTGCACGATTGCTCATTTTACCCCTAATCCTATTCTCCCCATCTCTCCATCTTCCGACCCTCCCCACACCCCCCTACCCTCCCGAAGAGCGTCCGCAAAGGTGCATTATCGGACATTGCACTAAAAATAGACAACTTTTCAGAGGCAGTCTGGATATGATATAATTAGACCCAGAGAGATCCGACTCACCGCAGGGCTTTGGGAGATATTGCAACACTATGACTTATCAAGAAATCGTCAAGGCGATCGCGAGTCTTCCTGTGGCCGAGCGGGATAGTTTACTTGAACTAATTCACCAGCAACAAGTCGAGCAACGACGGGATGAAATTGCCGCAACTGGAGAGCGAGTTCGTCAAGCTGTCAAAATTGGCACAGTCCAAGACTTTGAGAATGTCGAAAATTTACAGGCAGATTCAGAGGATGAAGTTCATTATATCGATCGTGATGGTAATTCTTTGAGCTATCACATTAAAGATTTATATCCTACAGAAGTAGGTTATGACTATGTAACTAGTCAAGGCAAAATTTTCGATGCCTGTCTTCCAGATTTAGTCAGTAAGTATGCTGGGGAATATGTTGTATTTGAAGATGGTCGAACGATCGATAGTGACATTGATGAAGATGTTTTACTCAATCGTATTTGGCAGACTGAATTCGCAATTAGCAGACGAGATCGATATCACGGAATATTTTGTGAATTAGTGCCAGAAAAGTTAAATGCTTAAATTCGCATATAGCGATCCTAAATGAGAATCTAGGAAGATTGATATCGATCGATCTTGGGAAAATCAAATTTTCGACGATCTGTAAACAACTGAAATAACTCTTTTACAGCCCGAAAAGATCTACATAAATGCCAATATTTTCTCAAGAAATTTTTCGTTTGCAACCAAACATCTTCAACTGGATTTTGCTGAGGTGCATTCGGAGCAAATAAGATACAAGTAATTAACCAGTTATCTTCAGATTTTCCTTGATTAACTAGTTCTAGAAAATCTTTGAAAATACCAAACTTATGATAACTTGCTCCATCCCAAATCAAGACAATTTTACATTCAGGATATTTGCACTGTAAATATTTTACAAATTCAACTGTTGACTCGCCATTTCCGGCTGGATAAGCTTGGCATGTAAATTCTTTTGTTTTGTAGTTGAGTGCTCCAAAATAAGTCTGCCTCTCTTTCTCATTTTTGATTGGAATTTCAACTTTAGTATTTGTTCTTCCCCATACATAACCACAAACATCTCCACTTAATAAATGGCACTCATCGATAAAAAATACTATCATCTTCCCTGTCTCAATCTCTGAGCTGTTTCTAGCTAGAAAATTATTTATCTCTATTGTCTTTTTTTTGACCAACTCTTCATCAAATCTTGGATTAATTTTTACAGACTTCTTCCAGCTAATTCTGGCAGAACTAAA
>JANMEL010000252.1:0-9974 GCA_031376885.1 Chamaesiphon sp. OTE_70b_metabat_96
GGGGCAATTCATGAATTGCCCCTACCGAGTGGAAACCAGGTCGATAGTACTTTTCAAACAGCTTCTTAGAGGGTGTTTGAAAAGTATAATTTATCCCACATTCCGCACTTCAGGTAAATCAGCGGTTTTAATCTTGCGGTAGTGTGAAGTGCGGAATGTGAGCTATGGTATTCTTCAAATGTTTGGATCTGAGCCAATAGTAACGGCAGGTAACTCGACTAGAAAGGTACTACCTTCACCTACTTTGGACATAGCAGAAATTTTGCCACCGTGGGCTTCGACAATTTGTTTGCACAAATATAAGCCTAGTCCGCTGTTCGATCGCTTGTGATTACCCCGTCGGAATCGTTCAAATAAATTAGCCATGTCACGTTCAGAAATTCCGACCCCTGTATCGCAAATAGCAATAGTTATCGTCGGGGAATCTGCTGTTGCGGGGGTGACTTCGATCGAGATCGTGCCAACATCGGTAAATTTGAGACTATTACCAACTAAATTAGCGATTAACCGTTTTAATTCTAATCGATCGCCCGCAATCTGAAAGTTCGCATCAGGGCGATCTCGATGTATAATGTTTGGTGTAAGCTCAATATTTTTGGCGATCGCAATCGGTACAAGTTCGCTGGCTACTTCGGCGATGAGTCGAACTAGATCGATCGGGATAAAAGTAAATTGTTTGGCATCAACATCATAGGTATAAGCTTCAACTAGATTTCGCACCATTTGGAGTAAATCATCATTGCTGCGGTGGATAATTTGGAGATTTGATTTGACTTTTGCTGGCAAATCGCCAAATACGTCTTCACAAAGTAGCTCCAACATTCGGTTTGCCCCAACTAGTGGTGTTTGGAGATCGTGAGTCATCCGCGCGATGAATTCTTCTTTTTGGGTTAATAATTCTTCCCGTTGCTGATGGGCAAGTTCCACGGCGATTTCGGCATTGTGAACTCGCATCACATTCTGGAAAACTTGACGCAATTGAGCGGGGGATATTTGAGTTTTGGACAAATAGTCCGATGCACCTGCTTTCATCAGATCGACAGCGACTCGATCGTCACTTTGTCCAGTTAGACTAACAATAGGCGTGCGAATCCCCTCTTCGCGCAGTTTTCGGAGTAATTCGATTCCATTGCCATCGGGTAGGCGATAGTCGATAAAAATGCAGTCAAACTGATGGGAAATAGCTAGAGCGATCCCGCTCTTGCAGTCGATCGCTTCTAGTATTTCTGCCTGAAAATCTGCACCCCTAAAAGCTTTAATTACTATCCGCCGATCGACAGCATCATCGTCAATTACCAGCACTTTGAAAACTCGATCGATTAATAGCGATCCCGATATAATTGGTTTCATCACCTATGCTAGCGATGGCATTTCCGACATCGACCAATAACGGTTTAGGACATCGATCGTTTCGACAAAGCTACTAAAAGCGATCGGTTTGAGGATATATCCAGCCACATTATATTGATAAGCGGTAGCTAGATCGGTATCTTGCATCGATGTGGTCAAGACAACTACGGGTAAGTTGCATAAGGTTCGATCGGCGCGTAATTCTCTCAAGAATTCTAGTCCGCCCATTTTGGGCATATTTAAGTCGAGCAGAATCAACAATCTGCTATTATTTTCTGCGGCAATTCGGCTGTTGGTGTGAAGCATCGCTAGAGCTTCGATGCCATTAGCTGCGCGATATAAAGTAGCCGTTGCGTTGTTTTTTTTCAGAGCGCGTTGAACGTTCATCACGTCTACTTCGTCATCTTCAACGAGGAGAATATTGAGTTGCTGCGTGTGTGTCATTACGGGAGATCGGGTAGCTGTCATCATGGATCCTTACTTAATATAGTAATTTCCGGTGCTATTTGGGGGGTATTCCTCCATTTTACGGATTTGACCAGATTATTCATCTACCCAAAGGAATGTTTTGAGCTATTCAGTCGTCATTTAATTCTTGGTACTCAATAATAGCCGCAATTGCACGAGCGATTTCTTGTACATCTGATGTCGAGGTAGTACCAATTTTCCGAATGAATCTCCGAGTATCGAGACTTCTAGCTTGAAGTGCATCCGCCGCCGATGACTTTGTTAGTCCATTTTCAAAAGTAGGATCGATCCGAATATGCCAGATATCTGAGGTGAAGGAGTCTTTCCAGTCAGTAATCGGCACTACTAATTTGAGCGGAAGTTTACCAATATAGTCAGAGCTAATCACGATAGCCGGACGAGTTTTCTGAATTTCAGCACCAACAGTTGGATCTAGATTAACCAGCCAGATTTCACCACGTTTAGGAAGCATAAGTTTCGGCAATATCGAGGTTAATCCATTCTTCCCATTCGGCTTTGTTCTCTTGGTAATGAGGTAGGGCGATTTCTGCTTGTTGGGCTAAGATCCGGCGGCGTTCTTCTATCGATAGTTTCAGGAAGGATCGTCTATCTATGGCTTGCGGCTTAGATTCTGAAAGATCGGGAATAATCAAGATTATTTCGATCGTTTGTCCGATGGGGACATTCGGCAGATCGATCTCTAGTCGATTGCCTGCTTTAATTGTGGTGGTAATATAGCGGGTTTGTTTCATCTTGATAGCTCATACTCACTTGAACCTATTTTACTGCGATCGAGGGTTGAATAAGTTATTTAATCCCGTTCGGAGTTGATTCTACGGTAGTTTGACACTCCCCACGCATGAATGCGGGGGATTCTTGACTAAGACCACAAAGGGACTCTCAAAGGCATTGACAAGGTGCCTCTACTGATTCCGCTAAGGTCTAGCCCTAGCATCATCGCTACTTTTCGCCCAATATTGGATGCGCCGTTTGCATCGGCATTAATCAACCAACCATTGGCAGTTCGATACAATCCGCGTTTAATTCGTTTGCCACTTGGTGCCCACCCTTCAGGTTTTTCACCGAACGTAGGTAGCAGATCGAGATCGACAAATGATGCTTTAGACGTATAGGATTCTTCAGTTTCTACAAACTTAATACCATATTGTTCACAAAGCCCGGCAATACGATCTTTTAGTCTGCCAGTAGGAATTTGGACGAACTTTTGATTGGTCTTAGCTCCCATATTTGCACCATCTTTCATTCCTTTATTCCAACCAAATACAACAGTACCAAGGTTGTTCTCTAAGCAATGATTAATTACCTTTCGAGCAGCTTTATTGATGGCATCTCGCATCGTCCGATTACGATTTTCGGTTAGCCGCTCTAATCGCTTAGACCAATAACCATTAGCCATGCCTTCCATCAGAAATGCAACCCGCTTGTTATAACCTTGGTTGATAGATTTTAAATGCAAGCCATCTATGATAAAACTAGTTTCAGCGTTACTAATGCAAGTTAACCAGTTGTTCATTCCGTGGTCTATCATCAAAGCTTTAGACTCATCTACATCAGACTGAACGTTCTCAATTTTGTAGACTAATTCCAAATAAAAGCATCCATTTCTAGGTAGAATTCGATATTCTCGAATCCCTTTGAAATCTAGGTTTGAAGGCATTGGTAGATAAAAAGCATCCAAACCAAACCAGGCTTTAACCTGTCTGCCAAGCGGGAACCTTAAACCTTCTGGCTTGAGTTTAACAGCTTGGCTAGGAAAGGTGATTAAGGCTAATCCTGCTTGTCGGTAGTTTGGTAGCCGTGGTCTTTGAGTTACGGTGCCAGATTTAACTCCCTTCATTAGCCCTATAAACGACTGAAACGATTCAGCGATAGTTGTTAAGCACTGTTGGGCAACTTGTGAGTGCAAAGCCTTGAAATGTGGATTAATAGACAACTCTCGATGAAGGTCATATTTAGTTGGAATTAAGCCAGTCTTAAAGTACAATTGGCGAGAATAATATGTTCCGCAATTACCAAGCTTTGCGGACTCTTCACAGATAAATTCTAAAACTGCTCTAAGGATCGAATCTGGACTAATTAATATTTGTTGACAACCATAGTTATACACTTTTTTGATCCTCAATATATTTTTTAATTACTGCAATAGGAGCACCGCCAACAGTTGAAACAAAATAAGAATTTGTCCAAAGAGTTGGTAGGCAACTCTTCAACCAAGGAAACTCTTGCCCTTAGCAATCGCGAAGAACGCCCTTTCATATACCTAGCTGGGCGGGTGACCCGCCTAGCACTAAAGTCGCAGCAGCGTTCATCCCCACCGCTGAAGCGGGGGGCTTTCCGCCCGTCGTTCGGTAAATTGGGGCCAGGTGAAATGAACTGATAAACCTTTGCCTGAGGCTGGGTTTTCTAGCCAAATTTTACCACCGACTCGATCGACAAGTTTTTTGGCGATCGCTAGTCCAATTCCAATATAGTTGAAAATTCATCCACTCTCCCAGAGCATAAGTTACACTATCTGTGAGATCGATCGTCACCTTCGTTGGTTTACTTTACCTAAAATCATCTTATGTCACTCACTCCTGAAGATACTCAGGCAATTACCCGCTGGCGAACTCAAAACGATCGGATGCTGCGAGAGCGATATCCTTATCACTATCTTGCCTGTGGCAAAGATGAACTTCTGGCTGCTGGAAACAATCTCAAATCTGTCGAGGAAGCGGCTTCAGCGACTGGTAAGCCTTATATCTTAGATTGGATTCCAGCGAATGTTAATGATGTTTGCTTTTGGTAGGTGAAGTTTTATGGCATTAAAAATAACGAGCCTTGGAATCCACTTTATCCAGTGACAATCGCCTTTAACAATCGCCAAAAAAATATCTATATGGTTGTAGATTCTGGCTCTGAAGTTTCTCCGATCGACCGCGAACTTGGATATTTACTGGGTCTGACTCTGTTACCTGAAGAAGTGCCTCAAACGGGTGAGGGGGTTGGTGGAGAAATTCGGTATGTTAATCGTTCGCTCGATTTTACTATTGATGGACGCGCCTTCAAAGCGACTGTTGCTTGGCTCATTACAGATGTTGCTAGCGCACCACTATTGCTAGGGCATGAAGTTGTATTCGACCTATTTAACATTAAATTCCTTCAGGCAGAGAAACGGATTGAGTTTGAATGGCGGGGTGAGGGTGATGCCGAGAAAACCACATAATTAATTGTCAGGGTAGTGTAAATTGGGGCCAGGTGAAATGAACTGATAAACCTTTGCCTGAGGCTGGATTTTCTAGCCAAATTTTACCCCCGACTCGATCGACAAGTTTTTTGGCGATCGCTAGTCCAATTCCGGTATTCTCCTGGACATCGCGCGGCTGAAGGGTTTCAAATAGCCGGAACACGCGCTGATGGTGTTCTAGCTCGATTCCAGGGCCATCGTCAGTAATCACAAATTCGATTTTTTCACCGTCTAACTTGACGCAGATCGTAATCTCACCGCGATGGCGATCCTCGGCAATTGCGCCCAAAAGATCGTTTTTGGTCGCGCCTAGAGCATCGTGATGTTTGAGGGCGTTTTCTAGTAATTCTTCGATTACTTTGCGGAGATGGGATTTACAGGCAGTCAGATGTAGATCGGTTGGATGTACATCGATCTTCAAGTTGGGGGGAAAGACGAAATCGGTGGTAATTTCGCGGAGGAAAGTGGCAAGTTCGATCGGTTGTGGCGTGACGGGAGTTTGTCCCAAATTGGAGTATTCCCATAGTCCATCGATGAGGCTGTTGAGACGATAGGTACGTTGGCGCAGCAGGTGGATATTGAGGTCGAGTTCTGCTGATGAGTAAGGTTTGACTTCTTCTTCAATCCACTCGGAGAGGGTGGCAATTCCCCGCAGTGGAGTTTTGAGATCGTGAGCGGTGGCGTAGGCAAATTCCGCTAATTCTTGATTGCGGTTTTCGAGGTTAAAATTGGTTCTGACTAGGGCAAAGTTGAGTTTCTCGACTGCTTTGAGCTGAGTTTGGAGCTGTTACATCCAATTGATTTGTTCGGATACATCCCTGATGATGGCGATTGTTTGGTGTTCTTGGTGAGTTTCACTCAGGGAAAGTTCGATCGGAAAACTAGTTCCATCCTGACGATAGGCGGTAATCTGCCAAATTCGCCCCAGTTTGGGCTGCTGTTTGAGCCAAGTGACTAGTTCCCGTCGGGTTTGGGAGTGGGGAGTGGTTGCAGTGCCAAATAGTCGCATTAGGGGGCATTTGAGGAGATCGACGGCGGTGTAACCAAACATCTCAATTAGGGCAGGATTGACGGTTTCAATTTGACCGGATCGATTTAAGATGGCAATCCCGTCGATAATGTCGGTAGTCAGGGTATCGATCGTACTATCGCGGGTTTGAATTTGAGCCTCTCGCTGGCGCAATTCTCGTTCTAATAACCGAAATAAATAAATTCCCGCCACTGTGGACATAATGCCTGTGACGGTAAATAGTAGTTGGAGAGAGTGAATTAAGGTTTGAAGATCGCTGAGGTGATTCAGTTCGCGATCGAGAGCTAGTTGTTCGATCTTTTGAGCGGTATCAATCGATCGACGCAGCACATCCATTTCTCGATTACTTTGCTTGAGTAATCGCGACTTTTCGGTGACCGAACCGCCTGCTTGCAACTCTGACAGCAGTTTTTGGATCGATAGAATTTGCGATCGAATTAAATTTAATTGAGCTAATTGTTGTGCGTTGTTCCCGATCGATTGTTTGAGATTTGATAGGGCAATCGGTAAAGTTTTCTGAGCCATTCGATCGGCGGCCAAGAATTCAGGGTCGCCAGCGACTAGATATCCCCTGACTCCAGTTTCGGAATTGAGCACGACCACAAGTAACTCTTTGGTATTGGCAATCCGTTCCTGGCTACTGGAAATTTCGGTTCTGATGATGTTGCTTTCTCCCCGCGACCACAACCAAGCTCCCATCGTTGCTAATAAACAAAGGGCGGGAATAGTCACGATCGCAGCTCCCCGATAGGAAAGGGACATTTTCGACCAACAAGTTAATAATGGAGATTTTTCAAACATTAATTATGGGACTAGATTTCGTGCCGAAATCTATTGGCGATCTTGAGCCAAGTAAAACAGAATCGGCACCCCAGTTTATATTCATCATCCAACCAAAGTTGACCACCTTCGCCTTCGACGATCTTTTTGACTAGAGCTAAACCAATTCCCGTATTTTCGGTTGAATCTGTTGGCGAGTTGAGAGTTTGAAAGATCTCAAAAATTCGCCATCGACTTTCGCCTTCAGGGATACCTGGGCCATTATCAGCGATCGAGAATCGATACCGATCGCCCAAATCTTCCTCAGCAATCTCGACGCAACCATCAATCTGTCCGTGATGTTTGATCGCATTACCGATTAAGTTAGCGAAAACCTGACTTAATAATAATCTCTTGGTGTCCAATATTGGCATCGAGTTAATAATTTTAATCTCAAAACTAGCTGGTGGGGAGAGAGAATCGATCGTCTCGGCTAGAACCTCACCCACATCTACAGTTTCGATCTCTAGTTCCGATCTGCCTGCCCGTGAATAGCGCAATAATCCATCAATCAGCGCATCCATCCGTTTCACCCGTTGACGCAATAATTGGAGCTGGGGATTTGCGCCGGGAATTTGTGCCTGGAGATCTTCTTCAATCCATTCTGATAGATTAGCAATTGCCCGTAAGGGAGCTTTGAGATCGTGTGCCGCGATCGACACAAACCTGTCGAGTTCTAGATTTCGTTCCTCTAACTTTTGCTGTGCCAACGTCAGCGAATTATTCAACCGTTGAAGATCCGCTGTTTTGGTTCGATCGAGCAGCTCCCATTGCTTGCGCTCGGTAATATCATAAACCAAGCCTGACATCGATTTTGGCTGACCTTGTTCGTCAGAATGCAGTTCGCCGATTACATCAATCCAGCGAATTTCGTCATTTCGCAACACGATCCGGTATTCACAGCGATATGCCGCCAAAATCCCATCAATTGCCTGCTGCAAAGTAGTTTCGACTCGATCGATATCGTCGGGATGAACCCTGTCTAGCCATTCGCGATGGACTTGAGCTGTACTCCCAGGTTCATAGTCAAACAACACCTCAAATTCTGGTGTCCAAAAAGTCTGTTTGGTGTGTAAATCCCAATTCCAAGCTCCAGCTTTACCAACGCGCATAGCGATCGAAAGCTGTTCGTTATAGAGTTCGATCCGCAGCCGTTCGGTTTCTGCCCGCTTGTAGTCAGTAATATCGCGCATAACTGCTACCGCGCCCAGCTTTTCACCCGTTAAGCTATAGATTGCCGTAGCATTAGCAAGGATCGATCGATCGCCACCCCGTCGAGATTTAATCGTCATTTCCTGACTAATCACGGCTTCCCCTTGGAGAGCGCGGAACAGGGGTACTTCTGAGGTGGTTAAATTATCGATGCCATCTCGATCGTACAAGTCATAAAATTCGGCCCAATGTTCTGGCTCAATCGATTCTGGAGGCATCCCGTGGAATGCCTGCGCCGCGAGATTAAATAAGACCAGATGTCCATCCGCATCACAGGCAACAATCCCATCGGAAGCATTGGCAAGTAAAGCTTCGAGAAATTGGGTTGATTGTTGCCCAGGGACTACAGCTTCCCCACCCAAGCGAATCGCCGTACCAATCCAGATCGTCTGCCCGCATTCATCGAGATCGGGGTCTAATTCGACCTGAAACCATTCCCGATTTGCCTGGGTACCCGACAACTGAATTTTGAGTGCTAGTGGGGTGCGGGAGCTGCTAGCTGCTTGCCAGACATCTTCCCAGGATTCTGTCGATCGATTCCGCAAGGCGGAGGATACGCCAACGGTCAACATTTCTCCAAACAACCACGGGCGTTCTCCGTCAAGAGAACGCCACCCAAAGTATTTGCACCACTGCTGATTGACTGCGACAATTTCGCCCCGATCGGTCATCAACCAAGCTAGATGGGGAATTCGATCGAGCAATTTTTGATAACTAACATTCACTATAGCTAAATCCCGTTATTCATCCTCGATTACTGTGCTAAGCTGTTCGACATTTAAAGTACATCCGCCGTTGATTTCGGCTCCGCTCAATCAACTGGTTTGAGCGAAGTCGAATATGTGATTTAGATGTTCGACAGCTTAATCCAGGGCGGGCGCGAAACCGCACCCTACAGGTTAATTGTATGGGGGCGTGGTCTTGTCGGCCTCCGCTATATCCCCGACTTCTTGAAGAAGTCGGGGATATGTCTTTTGCAACACACTTCGGCGGTTAAAACCACTGATTTATGTGAAGTACGGAATGTGAGTCTAACGAGCAGCTTCTAACAATTTGCCCAAAACTACTTGCGCGGCTTTTTGACCTGGTGGTAATGTTTGGACAAAACCATCTAATTCTGATGCGGGTCTTTGGGTAGCTTGAGAACGATCGATTAGAGATTTGACATAGATGTTGTAAGAATTTACCGCACCAGTCAAAAGTGTTGGATCGATCGAGCTGTCTCCACTTCTAATCCCTTGCATCGATCGAGCTAGCTGTTGCGCTGGCTCCCCTCCACCCAAAGCAACCACGAGAGCTTCACGAGCTGGAGGATTAGAATCCGCCGGAGAATCGATTACTGTCAAAACAGTTTCCGCCACCAGTGGCTCGACAGTAACTGGATTACCACCGACAGTTTGACTGCCGCTAATATTCGATGCTGTTAAACTAGCACTCAGGGCATTAACTTTTCCTTGCGATCCATTCGCGAAGGTCGCACGGGTTGATGTATTATTCGGTGTGGCACCGCTACCGATAACACCATTAACCGGATCGGCACCATAAGGAGGATTGCCGATAATATCTACAAATTTTTGAGCCTGAGCGGGATAGCTACTCAAGATCGCGATCGCTAGAGTCAAGATAGTAAAGCTTTGAATTTTCATTAGATATTTATGAGGGTTGAGGGGTCAGGGGTCAGGATTCAGGGGTCAGGGGTCAGGGAGCAGAGAGCAGAGAGCAGGGGTCAGGGGTCCCCCTGTTAAGGGGAGCATCTCCTCATCCCACAAACCAACAAGGCGGTCGGTTTCAGCAATCCAACCGTCTCAAACCAAACCCTTTGAGGGGGGGTTTGGGGGGGGGACACTC
>JANMEL010000284.1:0-6000 GCA_031376885.1 Chamaesiphon sp. OTE_70b_metabat_96
AATCTTCTCAAATTTACGATGTGTAAAACAACAGTTCTACCAAGCAGACAAATCAATTCTTTTACGGAATCCCATTTATCGCAGCTACCCCTACTCGATCGCTATTGTACCTATGTCAGGGGATAGGGGGTAGGGGGTAGGGGATAGGGGATAGGGGGTAGGGAATAGGGGTCATAGCAGTGTTTCGTGCTTTCAGGACTTTTGTAGGAGTAGATTTGCTAAACTGAAACTGGAGCCGATCTCGACAATATTTACTCGATCGATCGACTTCAAAGTTTATCCAAATCATCGAAAATATGTGGCAATCTAAACCGTGGTGGTGTCAACCTTGGACGATTATTCTCACCGGAACAATAATCATTACGGGTAGTTGGCTGATTTTTCACGCACTCTGGCTAACTGTGCCTGTAACGATCCTAATTGTGCTGTGGTGGACTTATTTTCTGATTATAGTACCGCGTCTGGTGATGGAGATGACAGCCAACGCTCAGAGCGATAGCTCTAAACGCTAAATAATCTTTTGACATCAACCTCAATGTCTGGAAAAGATAATGGTGAAATAGTTCCACTAGTTAATCTAGTTTCTGTCTCATAACCATTATTGCCTACCCCTCTAAATACGATTAATTCCGAGGCTGATAAATTGACGATCCAATATTCCAAAATCCCCGCCGCTGCATAGATGCCTTGTTTGATATTCAAATCTTTGGCGAGGGTACTATCAGCATATTCGATCGACCAAAATATATCCTCTGGATAGGGGTGATGCTTGAGATACTGGATATCTGGCGCACGAACTATTGCTACATCTGGCTCTGGCTCAGAATTATTTGGCAAAGTAATCGGATGAGCCTCCCGCACTGTTGCTCGATCTCCAAGTAGTTTTCTCAAATACTCAACCGTTCTCCCACAGTATACGGCATGAGGCATTCCTTCTGGTGCCATTTCGACAATATCTCCTAATAGTAGTTCAACACGTCGATCGTCCAAAATACCTGTAGCAATTAGTTCATGGTATTGGTCGATCGTCCACTTTGCAATAGTTATACTCATCAGATTTTTTCCTGGAGATTTAATATTTCTGCTTTTATATAGGGATCCTAAATGATTTTCAATATTTTTTAACCGCAGAGACGCAGAGGGCGCAGAGATAGGAAAATAAAGATCTAGATTCTCATTTAGGATCGCTATAGTGTCACAAGTTCATCTAACATTTCTCTTTTTTGCTCTCTCATCTCTCTATTTCGGACTTTTTGACGTTCGGTTTTCAAACTCTTGAAACGCCAATGCTCATGTTCGTCTGAATCGAAGCTGATATTTCCTTCTGACAGGCGAGAACCTTGATGAATCATGATGCCATTATAAGGACAATATTCATATCCACAATCATGTTTTGAATAGGTTCCAAAGTTACGATGTTTGATTCTTTTATCTGTGAGGATTTTTTGTTGTTGAATCTTGACATTCTCCCATAGTTGCCGTTCATCGGCTCTAGTCAAGGTTTCACCCAGTGTGGATATTCCGATATATGTATTTGGATCTTTGAGTTGCAAGAATTCAAAGGTTTTGAAAAATTTCTGGTGAGCTAATTCTCTGACTGCAATCTTCTGTTCTAAATCTAACTTGCCGTTTTCCAGGATCGAGCGATACAATCCCAGGGTATTAAAATCTGTGTACTTCTGGTATCGATCGAGGATACTGATATATTCAGCGTAAGTTAGTTGATTTAGTTTGACACCAATTTTCATAGCAGTCTAATCCGATCGATTTACTCTACGCTTTTAATTATAGCATTCACACATATCCCCGACTTCTTGGAGAAGTCGGGGATTTGAATCGTAGATGTTTTTCTATACAGCTAGTTGACTGAGGAATTGGAGCGACTTGACGATATAGTTCCCACACAGAGCCGGAGAACTTTGATAGAAGGAATTCCACGCATGGGATTTATATCGATCGTAGTTCACTGGCTCAAAAGCTGTAGAATCAAATTGAGCTATTAGTTCTTTTGGTGATGCACGATCGAGCCAAGCTAATCGCACTGCATGACCGATTAATACATCTAGTACGATAGATTCTTCGACGTTCAAATCTGGATTTAGTTCTGATAAAGCGGCTAAGGCGATTAGAGCTTCAATATTTAGTTGACGATATTCTGGTGCGGGAATTTTGTTTAATAAGTGTTCGATGCGGAGGGCAAAGTTTTTCTCGCCCGGTGTCATTTCGGATAGGATGATGGTACTATCTAGACGGTTGCGCTTTTCTAGTTTGTCGCCGATCGTCAATCCTTTGCAATGTTCGAGCAGTCGCCAAATACTGGGATAGAAATCGCGATCGACTCGATTGATTGCACCTGCTTTTTGACGTTGATATCGCCAATCAATCGATTCAGTTTTTAGTTCGTCTTTGGTGGGATTTACTACCCATTCAATTCGATCGACAGATTGATTTAGATGCAATGATTCTTGTCGAAAGACTGTCGTTTCTAAGCCTTGATAATCTGTTAATACTCGATCGAGTCTGGTTTGGATTTCAAATGGGCTGAGTTCCATTAGTTTCTCGTAAGCTTCATCTTGAGTGATGGACAATTCCATCGCCAATTCACTGGTAAGTAATAAAATTAGATAACCAACTTTTAATGTCAACAATCCTTTGACCGCTTTTGGTCGCGATTTAATCAGTAATCCCAAATAGATAATAACTTCTTGTGTCAATACTCGCTCGCGAATATCTTTACGGCAAAATTTATCGATTTTATCGGCAATTTCTCCATTGGGCATTGGTCGATCGATCGACGCAGCTTCTGTATAAGCCATGCCTACAGTAATTTGTTTACCACTAATCAGAATGTCGGTGACTGCATCAGACAAACTCATGTCAATTTTATTGAGCAACCCCGCAGCATATCGGACGATCGACCAATGAGGATGATTGCTAAAGTTACCTGCCTTAAAGTATACCTCATTGAGGAGATTAGCTACTGTGACTCGAATTCCCACCCCCGCAAATCCAGTATTAAAATCTAGACCTTTTAACTTGGTTAAGGTATTGAGTAATTCGATTTGCTGATAGAGGTTGTCAGATCCGCGCAATTGTTGAAGCAGGAGAATGATACTAGTTTCTGCCTCTAATAGAAACTCTTGAGTGTTGGTGAGGGGATGATTGCGATCGGCAGCATATAATAGATAATAGTTAGCGGTGGCTAATGGTTCGATCGGATTATTTTCAAATTGAAATTCATGTAAATTATCGATCCGTTCGATACTAGCTGTCAGTTTCAAACGATTGAGATATCCTAGCCGAATTGGTACCCCATTACATTTTCCCTGCTTGAATTTGGCAATCAATTCTAATAAAGGTGAGGCATATTGCCGATCGCGAAACTCGTCTTGCCCTTCCTGCAATAATGACTTGGTTAATAATAATGTCATTGTCGGTCTACCCAACTGTGTCCATGATTCACTAATATAAGCAATCTCGGCCTCAATCTGTGATACCAAAAAGTGATAATCCAGAGTCAGATAAAACTGTTGTTGGTCTAAGAATGCTGGTAGAAAAACAATTGTTTCACCCCGAATCGTAAATATCCGCGATGTTGTTAGACTGCGTAATCGCCGCTGTGGACGACCTGTTAATTTGAGTTTATCATTCCGACCAATTTGGGTATATGCTGCTGACAAATCCGTAGATTGACGGACTTGAATTGGGGCTAATTGGGCGGATGTCTGTGCCGCAACGCCATATTCAGCTAATTGTGCTTGCAAGTTTTCATCTTCAGCAATTATCGCAATCTGTACTGTTCGCCGCCTGCCTTCACCAATTTGTAAATGTCGCCCTAAAGGATCCAAATCTCCTGGTGCGAGAAATCGATCGTTTAATAACTGTCCGAGAAAATATAAACTTTGTGCCCAAACTAGGGGGATATTCTCATTAGGTAATCTCACCTGACTGTGAGGATTTGCTCTCTCTGCGGCGATCCGATCGACAGGCACATAGTATAGTTCGGGTAATAATTTTACCCCATCTCGCTCGACCAAGACATTCTCCAAGAGATGCTGATATTTCTCGATCTGAATCGTATCGCCGCTAAATAAAGCATCTAAATATAGATATGTAAAAAATAACGGCCACTCACATTCAATCCCCTCAAATTTTAGCAATTCCTCCGGCTCATAATGGAGACGACTAGTATCTTCTAGTACCGTCTGATGTCCATCGCGCAAAAATCGCTTACAGCCATATTTACCTTCCAACTTTTGGACGATCTTATTTCGCGTGCGATTTACCAACTGAGCATCAGCGATCGCAAATGCTGGATAACCAATAATACTCAATAAAGCTGCATCCGTCTCCTTGGAACTCGACTCCCTCGGTAACAAAGATGCTAACATCAGCCTAGCTCTAGCAATCTCATCCGGTAAGACATGAATCACCGATGCTTGAGAACCTCGCACCCCAAATAAATCCAACCCATCGATCGATTCTAACGCCGCCTTTGCCATACCGATCGAACTAGCATTCAACTCTACACTCCCATGATTCTTCTTATCCCCTCGCTCCCAGAGTCCAAAATCAGGCGTACGATAAGTCCGCCCAATATAATAAACCAAATTCTGGACAAAATTTACCTCATCCAAGGTATAGACGATCGGCAACCCAGCCGCCGTCATTTGCGATAGCATGAGAATAAATAGCGAAGTAGCATCCAATTGTAGATGCCCCCATTCATCATCAGCAACGACGGTATCTCCGGTACTCGTACTATATTTAGCATGGAGAGCATCCGAGGGCGATTGGGTATGCTTAAACCGCTCCACCTTATCCGCCTGACGCAACATACAAAATAGCAATCCCCGCATCAGCTTGACAACACTCTGCTCAAGCTCAAATAATCGCCCTGGCGGTGCATCCATCTGACGATATGCCAAAGCCAATCCCCACACCGCGAGAATGCTATAGACATTATCCCTCACCCAGGCATCGGTATAGTCTCCATGGGCAGTAATCGCCGTGCTCGCCGGAAACAACCCCGTAATCGGATTTTGACGACTGAGGATAATCTTGTTGATTTGACTGTAATATCGATCGAGTTGTTGGGAGCGGTTCATGGTGGGGCAGAGTAGGATGATAGACTGGTGGGGGTATATGCTCCATACTATTGGCTTTTAGTATGGTAGACAGTTATCATGGATACACGATCGACTATCCATCGGCAGGAAAATTTATTAATCTTAAAAAAAGTTTGCAATTATCTCGATTGTTCGTTACATTAGTTAACAGGCAGATATAAATATTTTACTGAACTGGAGTCGGAGCTATGCAGACTAAGAAACAAGACGACGCAAAATTCGGTTTTACCCCTTCCGCTGAGAATTTGAACGGACGTATGGCAATGATTGGATTCGTTGCTGCTGTGATCACTGAACTAGTTACAGGTCAAGGCGTATTACACTTTCTCGGTCTAGTATAAGTCTTATTACAACCTCAATCAATTAAACATTAGCTGGCTCATAGCCAGCTTTTTTAATTGGGGTCTGGGGTGTGGGGTCTGGGGTCAGGTGTCTGGTGTCTGGGGTCTGTAGGGGCGGGTTTATGAAATCAATAGCGATTTTACCAGAGACTCATTCAAACCCGCCCTCCTCACTAGCGATGTAATGAGGAGTCAGGGGTCAGGGGTACCCCTGTAACCCTGTAACCCGGTTAAAGTGAGAATCTCTCCATCCCACAAACCAACAAGGCAGTCGGTTTCAGCAATCCCACCGCCTCAAACCAACCCCTTTGAGGGGGGGCTTGGGGGGGGGACACTCCCCCACCCAATGGGGGGTCTGGGGTTCATAACCCCAAGATTCGGTTTCTCTCATCACTAGCAACAATGCTAACCCCTAACCCCTAACCCCTAACCCCTATCCCCTGCTACAGAGTTATCATCAAAGTTTGTCTTCCAATTTACTCGACGATCGAGTAAAGTCTACTAAGAAATATTACAGGAAGATCGAACTA
>JANMEL010000292.1:0-29768 GCA_031376885.1 Chamaesiphon sp. OTE_70b_metabat_96
TAGACATAAAAACGCCGCAAGTAGAGCACCTTTTCAAGACAGGGGTCAGTTTGGGAAAGCTGACGCACTAATGGTTTGTTGGCGTAGCCTCCGCCTTGCGGAAGCATCTACATCTGTCCGAACCGCCCTGGCGGTTGCTATCCCTGACCCCTCACCCCTCATCCCTGACCCCTATCAACTGTTTGGTGTAGACTCGATCGCAGCGAGGTGTTTCTACTCCGGTAGCTGGTTGATAGCCATTTTTCTCGTAAAGTTGGACGGCAAATTTTAGGACGCTGGCGGTTTCGATCCAGATGGTATGGTAGCCATGTGACTGAATCTGTCGCTCCAATTCCCCTAATAAATGCTTGCCTAAGCCTTGTCCCCTGGCTATTGGCAAAAGGTACATTTTCCGAATTTCTACGGCTTTCTTGCCCCGATTTGCGGCGATAGCGGCTCGATCTGGATATGGTTGATAGGCACTTGTCCCGACGATCGATCCGTCTAGCTCAATTACCCAAAATTCGCCACCACGATCGAGGTAATATGTCTCTACTTCGAGTACGTCTCGATCGGCTCCATCTGGCTCCCATCCCAATCCATACTCAGCCAGACTACTACGGATGACTTCCGCCGCTGCCGATCGATCTGAAGGCTCCCACGATCGAATTGTATAATTTTTGTATTGCTGGATCGCGTTGTTATGATTCTGACTTGACATGTCGATCGAGATATAGTTCGCTACAGGCAATGGCGATGACAACGCCCACTGTACTCAATCCAGCTCCAGTACTGCCCAAGGTGGTGACTAAGATGCCAACGATCGCCGTAACCACAATATAGCCTGTCGCCACCGATGAGTGAGTTAAACCCGACTGTTGTAAGCGTTGATAAATATGGCTGCGATGTGCTTGGGTAATATTTTCGCCCCGTTGCAACCGCCGGATTATAGTATAGATCGCATCGCCGATTAAAGGTAGTGTAATCGTCAATGCTGTCCAAGCGCGAATTGGATCGGTTGGAGCTAATAAGACAATCGCGATTGTCGCACCCAGAAAAGTGCTCCCAGCATCACCCATAAAAATCTGCGCTGGTGACCAATTCCAATAGATAAAGCCCAATAGTGCAGCTACTAATAACCATAACTCAGGTCGATCGCTCCACACTGCCAAAAATCCCAATTGCACCACAGTTACCCCAGATACCAATCCATCCAACCCATCCATAAAATTGTAAAAATTAATCCCCGCCGTAATCCCAATTACCGTCAATCCAACGGCGACGATCGTGCCTACCGTACCCAAAGATGTCAACCAAGGTTGGGGGAACGCATGAAGTTGATACACAATAATTGCCGCCGTACCCAATTGGATTAGATATCTTATCAAACTAGAGATATTAAACCTGTCGTCCAAAATCCCCACCCCAATTAAAGGTGCCAAAGACAACCAAAACCACGGTAATGGTAAGGGATAAATCTCGCGAATAAGGATGCTCATTATTGCAAATGCCACAATGAAGCCAATCCCTCCACCTCTAGGTGTGACTTGAGTATGGGAACTGCGATCGTTGGGTATATCTGCCAGAGATTTTCCGAGATATTTTTTGACCCCGAATACAGCAGCGAGACTAATTATGAATTCGATCGAAGCGTTGGTAAGGATATCCATGTGGGTGATTTTGGATTTTGGATTGGTATCTACAGATAGGTAACTATTGACAGAATCAATCGTCTTTGATTTATCTGCTAATTGAAATAATTTAACGAAAAATGGCACCGAAGTACAGTTTTCGCTCAAAGATTATGTATTTTGTGCTGTGTTAAGTACACACTCCGAAGGCAGCAAGAAATACTTAATCTTCTGTAGATCGATCGACTCAGGGAAGTGGGTATGCTACGATCGAGTACCGTGATGTCGATCGCAGATGAATCTATGTGGCTATGTCACATTAGAGGAGTTCTGGGATGGTTGCGATACTCTCAATACCATCAGTCTATTGCTGAAAATTTTATGATCCCCTCCCTTAGTTTAGCTCTCAATAGCCATCCCAGTTCGATCGCATTAGCCCCAGCAAATCAGATCGTCTTTATCGATCGACAGTTAGCAGATTATGAGTTATTAGTAGCTGGAGTTTTGCCAGATATTCAGGTATTTTTATTAAATGCCGATCGAGATGGAGTCGAACAAATCACCCAAGTTTTGGCGACACAGGATTCGGTCGATTCAGTGCATATTGTTTCCCACGGTAGCTCTGGTAAAATTCAATTGGGTAATAAGTATTTGAGTGCAGAGTCGATCGACAAATACTCGATCGATCTCCAACAATGGTCACAGAAACTCGCTCCTAATGCTCAGTTATTGATTTATGGTTGTGAGGTAGGGCAAGGCGATATCGGTGTATCACTGATTTATCGATTGAGTGAATTATTAGGCGTGAGCGTTGCTGCATCCGATACCAAGACTGGTAATATCGCGCATGGTGGTGACTGGCAATTAAATATTTCTACCAGCGATCGATTGGTGAATTTAGCTTTTTCAACAGCATTAATGTCTGAGTATTCAGGCGTAATGGCGATCGTTAATGGTACCACTGCCAATGACAATCTTAAAGGTGATGGGAATCTGATTGGTGTTAGTGAAGATGATTCGATCGATGGATTAGCTGGCGATGATACCATCAATGGAGGTTTAGGCAAAGACATCATTAATGGGGGCGCAAATAATGACCTATTAATTGTCGATTATAGCCAGAATACCTTCGTTGGTAACAGCATTTTTCCATCAGGTATTCGCACAACAATTGCTTCCAACGGCGCAGGTGGCTTCAACGGCAATTTTACAGCTTATACTAACTCAACAGGGCGATTCGATCGAGTTAGTTTCCTCAACATCGAACGCTTCCAAATCGCCGGAACAAGGTTCAATGATAACATCATCACAGGCAGTAATAACGATACCCTCATCGGTGGATTCGGCAACGATACCCTAGTTGGTGGATTCGGCGACGACACCTACATCGTCGATACCACCACCGACACCATCACCGAATTAGATAACCAAGGTATCGACAAAATTGAATCCTCAGTCACATTTAGTCTAGTCAACCTTACCAACGTCGAAAATCTCACCCTCACAGGTGGTGCAGCAATTAATGCCACAGGTAACGCTGCTGATAATATCCTCATCGGCAATACCGCCAACAACATCCTCAATGGCGGCAATGGTAACGACACCCTCAATGGTGGATTTGGCGATGACACCTACATCGTCGATAGCATTACCGACACCATCTTTGAATCCTTCAACCAAGGTACCGATAAAGTTGAATCCTCAGTCACCTTTAGCCTAGTCAACCCCAATTTCACCAACGTCGAAAATCTCACCCTCACAGGTACTACCGCCATCAGTGCCACAGGTAACGCTGCTAATAATATCCTCATCGGCAATGCAGCCAACAACATCCTCAACGGTGGTAACGGTAACGACATCCTCAATGGTGGCAGTGGTGTCGATCTTTTAATTGGCGGATTAGATGACGATATTTACATCGTCGATACCACTACCGACACCATCACCGAATTAGATAACCAAGGTATCGACAAAATTGAATCCTCCGTTACTTTCAGTATCGCTGGTTTGAGCAACATCGAAAATATCACCCTCACAGGTGGTGCCGCAACTAATGCCACAGGTAACACAGGCAATAATACCCTCACCGGAAATAGTGGTAGTAATATCCTCGATGGTAGTAGCGGAATAGATATCCTCGTAGGTGGCAATGGCAATGATACCTACATCGTCGATACCATCACCGACACCATCACCGAATTAGCGAATGGAGGTATCGACGAAATTAAATCCTCCGTTACTTTCAGTATCGCTGGTTTGAGCAACATCGAAAACATCACCCTCACAGGTAGTAACGCAATCACGGCAACAGGCAACGCTGGCAATAATACTCTCACCGGAAACACTGCCAATAACAGCCTAATTGGTGGCAATGGTGACGACATTTATATCGTCGATACCATTACTGACACCATCACCGAAATAATTAACGAAGGTATCGACAAAGTTGAATCCTCCGTCACCTTTAGTCTATCTGCCCTCACCCACATCGAAAATCTCACCCTCACAGGTAATGCCGCCATCAATGGCACAGGCAACACTGGCAATAACACTCTCATCGGCAATATTGCCAATAATACACTCACTGGTGGCGAGGGTAACGATATTCTCAATGGTAACGGCGGGATTGATATCTTAGTTGGCGGATTGGGCAACGACACTTATATCGTCGATACCATCACCGACACCATCACCGAATTAGCCTCCCAAGGTACAGACAAAATTGAATCCTCCGTTACTTTCAATATCGCTGGTTTGGGCAACATCGAAAATCTCACCCTCACAGGCAATGCCGCCATTAGTGCCACAGGCAACACTGGCGATAATATTATCACCGGAAATAGTGGTAGTAATATCCTCAATGGTGGCGGCGGCATCGATACCCTAACAGGTGGAAATGGTAGCGACACTTATATCGTCGATAGCACTACCGAGATTGTTAACGAATTAGCTAACGAAGGTATCGACACAGTTGAATCCTCAGCCACCTTCAGTCTCGCCAATATCATCAACGTCGAAAATCTCACCCTCACAGGTAATACCGCCATCAACGGCACTGGAAATGCTGCCAAGAATATTCTCCTCGGAAATAGTGCCAATAATAACCTCACTGGTGGCGTTGGTAACGATACCCTCAATGGTGGCGTTGGTAACGATATTTTAGTTGGTGGATTAGATGACGATCTTTATATCGTCGATACCACTAGCGATACCATCACCGAAAAACTTAACGAAGGTACCGATACAGTTGCATCCTCAGTCACCTTTAGCCTAGTCAACATCGAAACCGTCGAAAATCTCACCCTTACAGGTACTACTGCCATTAATGGTACTGGGAATATTGCCAATAACATTCTCATCGGCAATATTGACAGAAATACCCTTACTGGTGGCGGCGGTAACGACACTCTCAATGGTGCTGGTGGTGCCGATATCTTAGTGGGTGGATTAAATAACGATGTTTATATCGTCGATACCATTACTGATACTATCACCGAATTAGCTAATGAAGGTAACGACACAGTTGAATCTTCCATCACATTTAACCTGACTACTCTTACCAACGTCGAAAATCTCACCCTCATAGGTACTACCGCCATTAATGCCACAGGTGATAGTGGGAATAACATTCTTACTGGAAATACTAGCAATAATACCTTCACAGGTGGCGGTGGAATCGATACCCTAGTGGGTGCCAATGGTAATGATACTTATATCGTCGATACCACTACCGATATCATCACCGAAGTCGCTAATGGAGGTAACGATACAGTACAATCCTCTGTTACATTTAGTCTAGTCAATCTTACCAACGTCGAAAATATCATCCTCACAGGTAATACCGCCATTGATGGGATTGGCAATACTGCCAATAACATGCTCACCGGAAATACTGAGATTAATACTCTCAGTGGTGGTGACGGTAACGATACACTCAATGGTGGCGGCGGTGTGGATATTTTAGTGGGTGGATTAAATAACGATCTTTATATCGTCGATACCAGTAATGAAACCATCACTGAAGATGCCAACGAAGGTACCGACAAAGTTGAATCCTCCGCCACCTTCAGTCTCGCCAATATCATCAACGTCGAAAATCTCACCCTCACAGGTGGTGCAGCAATTAATGCCACAGGTAATGCTGGTAATAACACTCTCACCGGAAACATCGCCACTAACATTCTCAGCGGTGGCGGCGGTAACGATATCTTAGTGGGTGGATTGGGCGATGATATTTATATTGTCGATACCACTACCGATATCATCACCGAATTAGCTATCCAAGGTACCGACACAGTACAATCGGCGGTGACGTTTAGTCTCGCCAATCTCACCAACGTCGAAAATCTCACTCTCACAGGTACTACCGCCATTAGTGGTACTGGTAATGCTGGTAATAACCTACTCATCGGCAATACTGCGATTAATACACTCAATGGTGGCGGCGGTAACGATACTCTCAATGGTGGCGGCGGTGTGGATATCTTAGTGGGTGGCTTAAAAAACGATCTTTATATCGTCGATACCATCACTGAAACCATCACTGAAGCTGCAAATGAAGGTACAGATACAGTTGAATCGGCGGTGACGTTTAGTCTCGCCAATCTCATCAACGTCGAAAATCTCACCCTCACAGGTATTACCGCCATTAGTGCGACAGGGAATGTGGGTAATAACCTGCTCATCGGCAATACTGGCATTAATACTCTCACTGGTGGCAGCGGTAATGATACCCTCAATGGTGCTGGTGGTTTGGATATTTTGGTGGGTGGATTAAATAACGATGTTTATATTGTCGATACCATTACTGATATCATCATCGAAGGTACTAACGAAGGTATCGACACGGTTGAATCCTCTGTGAATTTTAGTCTCGCCAACTTCATCACCGTCAACAACGTCGAAAATCTCACCCTCACAGGTACTACCGCCATTAGTGGTAATGGTAATGCTGGTGATAACCTGCTCACCGGAAATACTGCTGCAAATACTCTTACTGGTGACGGGGGTAACGACACACTCAATGGTGGTGGTGGTAAAGATAGTTTAGTTGGTGGATTAAATAACGATGTTTATATTGTCGATACCACTACCGATATCATCACTGAAGGTGTTAACGAAGGTACAGACACAGTTGAATCATCTGTTACTTTTAGTCTAGTCACCGTCAACAATATCGAAAATCTCACCTTAGCAGGTAGTAGCCAGATTAATGCGACTGGGGATGTGCGGAATAACCTGCTCATCGGCAATACTGCGAATAATACTCTCAATGGTGGCGGTGGTAACGATACCTTAGTTGGTGGATTGGGCAATGATATTTATATTGTCGATACCACTATCAATACCATCACTGAAGGTGCTAACGAAGGTATGGATACTGTTGAATCCTCTGTCTCGTTTAGTCTCACCACTCTTGTCAATGTCGAAAATCTCACCCTCACAGGTGTTGCTGCGATTCGTGGTGATGGGGATGCTGGTAATAACCTGCTGACTGGAAATATTGCGAGTAATACTCTCACTGCTGGCAATGGCAACGATACTCTCAATGGTGGCGGTGGTAACGATACCTTAATTGGTGGAGTCGGTAACGATATTTATATCGTTGATACCACTACTGATACCATCACTGAAGTGACTAATCCAGACATAGATACAGTTCAATCTTCCGTCACTTTTAGCCTCGCAACTGTCAATAATGTCGAAAATCTCACCCTCACAGGTGGTAGCCAGATTAATGCGACAGGGAATGCTGGTAATAACCTGCTCACTGGAAATACTGCTGCCAATATCCTCACGGGCGGCGGCGGAATTGATATCTTAGCGGGTGGTAATGGCAATGATATTTATATTGTCAATACTAATACCGATACGATCGCCGAAGCTACTAATCAAGGTACAGATTTAGTTGAATCCTCGATCGCTTTTAGCCTAGCCGCTTTCACCAATGTCGAAAATCTCACCTTAACGGGTAGTAGTGCGATTGATGGTACTGGTAATACTGGTAATAACACCCTCATCGGAAATAGTGCCAAGAATACGCTAACAGGTGGTGAGGGTAACGATATCTTCGATGGTGGTAATGGGATTGATACCCTTGTGGGTGGTAACGGTAATGATACTTACATTGTCGATACCTCTACTGATATCATCACGGAAGTCGCTAATCAAGGTATCGATACCCTTCAATCTTCTTTTACGGTTAGTCTAGCCACTTTCACAAATGTCGAAAATATCACCTTAACAGGTAGTGCCGCGATTGATGGTGCGGGCAATGCTAGCAATAATACTATTACCGGAAACACTGAGGCAAACATTCTCCAAGGCGGATTAGGGATTGATACTCTTGTGGGTGGTAATGGCAATGATACTTACATTGTCGATACTACTACCGATATCATTACCGAAGCAGTTAATCAAGGTATTGACAAAATTGAATCTTCTGTTGATTTTAGTATCGCGGCTCTGAGCAATATCGAAAATATTACTTTGATCGGTGCTGCGGCAATTAATGCGACGGGGAATGGATTTAATAATGTTATTACTGGAAATAGTGCGAATAACACTTTGACTGGAGCGGCGGGAAATGATACTTACCAATTCAATCTTAATTCGGCTCAAGGTGTCGATTTAATTGGTGAAGTGGTTAATGGTGGGGTGGATACGATCGAGTTTTCTGGTACTGGAGTTGTATCGATCGATTTGGCTCTTACTACTGCTCAATCTGTGAATAGCAATTTAGTGTTAACGGTGATTCAGTTAGAAAATGTTACGGGTGGCAGTGGGAGCGATATTATTGCTGGCAATGCTGGTGATAATATCTTGAATGGTGGTGCTGGTAACGATCGACTGACTGGTGGTACTGGTAAGGATATATTTGCTTATCAAACTGGAGCGATTTTCAATAGTACTGATATTGGGCGCGATCGCATTACTGATTTTACGATCGGCAGTGATAAATTAGCACTCAGTCAAGCTACTTTTAGCAAGTTATCGGGAGGATTGAGTTTTGCGAATGTCCTCGATGATAGTCTGGTGAATACTAGCAGTGCTTTTGTTGTTTATAGCAAGGCAAGTGGTAATCTATTCTACAATGAGAATGGTAGTGGATTGGGTCTAGGTACTGGTGCTCAATTTGCTCAATTAACCACCGGATTGAATCTCACTAGTACTGATTTTAATCTGATTTAATCGCGATCGCAAGCAGATCCTCGAATCATTGAATAATTCGAGGATCTGCTCTAAAATGTTGACGATCGCGATAATTCGCTCAAAACCCAATTCAGCGATCGTCTTCCATGTGTCTACTTTATTTTGGGCGTACGTGCTATAATAAAAAGCTGCAAATTTTAATTAAACCTAAGAATATTCATGACCCTAACGCAAGAGCGGAAGCAAGAAATCATGAGCAAGTATCAGCTCCATGCTACTGATACTGGTTCCGCAGATCTCCAAGTAGCCATGTTGACTGAAAAAGTCAACCGCCTCAGCGAACACCTCAAAACCAACAAAAGCGATCACGCTTCCAGAAGAGGATTGTTGCAAATGATCGGGCAACGCAAGCGTCTACTCGCTTTCATCCAAACAGAAAGTGTCCAACGCTACCAAGATCTAGCCGACAGTCTCGGTATCCGTCGCAAAGACTAGAAATTGATAACTGGTGCTAGTGGCTAGTAAAACTAGTGACTAGTGACTGGTGGCGGTGTTATGGTAAATCTAATCAGATTGCACTCAATCCATCACCAATATTCAACCACGTACACCTATGCCTGCTGAAGAATCCCGCGAATCTATCCCCTTTGAACCCACTCGCAGACAGCGCAAAGCCGCAGCGAAAAAAGCCGCCAAAGGTACGCCAATAGTCAACCCTTCAACTCCATCCCCACGCAGATCCCAACAGGATTCGGGTTATATTCCCGAAATTGTGAGCCAACGGATGATTCGACGAGTGGGAGTATTTTGTGGTATTCCCGTCATCATGGGGATGCTCGTATTTATCGGTAGCTATGTAGCCATCAATCAGCATTGGTTCAAAATTCCCAATACCGTCGTATTATTGACCAGTATGGGCTGTTTGGGATTGAGTGTACTCGGACTCAGTTATGGGATACTCTCGGCATCCTGGGAGGAAGATAGCAACAGTAAAGGTAGTCTCTTGGGCTGGGAAGAGTGTAAGATCAATTTTGGTAGAATGGCTGTTGCCTATCGCGCCTCCAAAGAAATGAGAAATATCAATTCTGGCTCGGAATAAGCGAACCTAAGCTCACAGACGATCGAAGTAGAATTCGCATATGCCAAGATCTCAAATTCTAATCGCCTAAATAGATGCCCAAACCTCTGGCAGTTTTGACGAGGGTACTTTGAGGATCTACCGCACAGTATTGGGAGATAGCTTGCTCGATCGGTACATCGATTACCTCTCGACATTGCCATGCTACCATCCGATCGAACTTCTCCTGGGCGATCAGATCTACCGCAGCCACACCAAAAGCGGACGCAATCAGTCGATCGAGCGGTGAAGGCATCCCCCCACGTTGAGTATGGCCAAGTGAGGTTACACGAGTTTCTGCACCACATACAGAACCAATTTTATCAGCCAAATACTGGCCGATACCGCCATAGCGATTGCTACCTGCTTCCACTGATTCGCCGCTTTCAGTTTTGACAGCTTCCGAAACAATAATCAGCGAATAATTTTTGCCCTGAGCTTGACGACTAGAGAGCCGCTCGCAAATATTGCCCAAAGTATAGGAAATTTCGGGAATCAAAATCACATCCGCGCCGCCAGAAATCCCCGCACTAATGGCAATATGCCCAGCATCTCGCCCCATCACTTCCAAAATCATCACCCGCGAATGACTCGCTGCGGTAAAATGCAGTCGATCTAGTGCTTCCGTCGCAATATTTACCGCCGTATCAAAGCCTATAGAGCGTTCTGTGATGCCCACATCATTGTCGATAGTCTTGGGGATAGCCACAAAATTTAAGCCACCTTGGAGGGCAATATTCCGCAAGATCGCCAAACTGCCATCGCCACCAATGCCGATTAAAGCATCCAACCCCAAGGAATGATAACCCTCAATAATCTCAGCAGTGCGATCGACGGTTGAGCCATCAGCCATCACCATCGCAAAAGGATCGCCCTGATTTGTCGTACCCAAACAAGTACCACCCATCACCAACAACCGATCTACATAGGGAATCGTCAACATCCCCGCCGTAATCGGGCGTTGCATCAAACCATGTACCGCGCCGAAAATGCCAACAACATCCCAATCATAAGTATCGATCGCGCGATGTACCACAGCTCGAATAGCGGCGTTTAAGCCAGCACAATCACCGCCACTAGTGAGAATACCGATCCGTTTTTTGGGAGTCATGGGACTTTTGTCTGAGTGAGTAAAATTTGCAGCATTCAGTGCAATTTACCATTTATAATCGATCTCTAGGATTTATCGCGATCGATCCGATACAACCACACCATCAAAGCCACCACTCCCGATTGCAGCGCAAGGTTAGGGATGGTAGTTTCCAAATCTCTCCCCGCCGCCAATTTTGCCAAAAAAACCACCCCACCGATAAAACCAGAGCCAGCACAAGCCAGATATACAAACCTTCGCAAGCTCCGATAAGGAGACTCGGCTTCAGCTTTGAGGCGACGGTAGAGTTCTGGATCCATCTTGGGTTTTGTTTCTGTCATCTGGCGACCTTTGTCAATTTACAATTTTAATTTGGGTATATTTAGTTTAGCGAGTTTTGCCGATGTGGCTCAGTGGTAGAGTAGTTGATTCGTAATCAATTGGTCGTGGGTTCGACTCCCATCATCGGCTTAGTTAAGGTGTTTTCCATAGCTTCATAAGCTTTAAACAGATGTGACATTAGGTTCGGGTTGTTGGCAGATTTAGATTTTTTGCGTTTTTTGGCATTGGGAACCGATCGAGTGCAGACATCTGTTTATTTTCCTAAAGAGGTATATGCAGCCCTGGTGAAGTGGGCTGAGGAGGAGGATCGATTCCGCAAGCGGACGCTACGCGAGCGGTTAGTAATTTGTTGGTACGGCTGGTGGTGGAAGAGAAGGAATCGAAGTGAAATCGGTAATGGTGATGATTGGTTAATTCCAGCGAGGAGTTGGTCGATTACCTATGGTAGGCTACGCCAACGACAATTATATCGATCGATTAGTGGGTGAGATCGAGTCATTAAGGATTTCGACTGTTCTTATTTTAGATTTCAGTCAAAATCTAAAATAAAAAGCGTACCTATTTTAGTTTTCTGGTAAAACTGCTTTGATATATCCAGCAGAACCGATAATGTTCAAAAGATTTTGGTAAGATAGTGTTATTACTATCGGTAATAACATTTTTGGCTATGACTAATCCAACCTATCCACTGGCACCTGCTAAAATTGGTAATGCGTCTGGTTTCCGATTACCAGCTAGTTTCTACCGCGATCATCCGCAATTTGTGAATGCGACGGGATGGGTGGAGGTATTGAGCGATAATACTGTCCTAGTTAGGTTAGAAGCCCAGCCAGTCGAACCAGATTCAGATTCAGACGATCTGATGCTGAGTCTATTTTTGGACTTATTGACTAAAGACGCGCTGACTAATCCCGAACATCTGGAAGCATATACCGAAGAGATGGCGGATGAAGATGATGAACTGTTAGCTGGAGTGGTAGTCGATTAATGGGCGTACTCATCCGCAATGGTTGGGAAATTTACTTCCACAGACAGCTATTTGGCGAACAACGACGACAATTACGGGAACGGGTGAAGCAGTTGAAGGCTGAGTTACCGGAAGCAGATTACCTCGGACATCCTGATGTGAAGCTGCTAGCTGCTGTGATGGTGGGATTAAGGAGAAGATCGCAGTAGATCCGCTGGCTACGCAGTTTGCTTTGACTGGCTCTTTGCGGCGATATGGACGGATGAAGGGGATGGGGCTACCGAATCGTTATCGATTGTTTTTTAGGGCTTTTAGTAGTGAGGATCGGCAAGTTCTGATTGTGTTGTGGTTGGGTTATCCGCGCAAGGCTGGGGATAAGCGAGATTGTTATGAGGTGTTCACCAAGATGGTTGGGAATGGTGATTTTCCAGATAGTTTGCAGGAGTTATTGATGGCTGTGAATGAGTGATTTGCGATTACCTCGCGGCGCAGCTAGGCCAAGAGATATTCGGCAATTATTAGGCTCTCAGCCCACGACGCACGTTATGATAGATAGCTGAGACATCAATCTCACAACTCAAGGCAACTAACCATGCAAGTAGTTATCAGTCCCCAATCCCTTCTCGAAACGGGTATCAGAGTCGAAAAAGTCGATGACTTGCGGCTGTTTAAATTTACAGACGATCTTCAAGATAAACTCGAAGAACTAATAGCAAAAAATCAGTCGGCAACACTCACGCATACCGAACAAGAAGAACTAACTAGTATTAGCGAACTCGATCGCATCTTCACTTATCTCAATTCGCTATTAGTTGCCCAAAAATGAGTGTAAGTGAATTTACTAAAAAATATGTTCGTAATCGAGCAGATTATTTGTGCGAGTATTGCCACTCGCCAGAAAAAATTAGTTCTTCTCGCTTTACGATCGATCATTTGCAGCCGCGTTCTCTAGGTGGTTCGGATACAGAGGAAAATCTCGCACTTGCCTGCAATCGATGCAATCAGAACCGCTATAATTTTGTGGTCGGACGCGATCTGGAAACTTCGACTATTTCACCGCTGTTTAATCCGCGAAATCAGTTGTGGCAAGAGCATTTTACATGGTCGCTAGATGCGACTAAAGTTATTGGGATTACTGCGATCGGGCGGGCAACTTGTGACAGGTTAGATATAAATGACGAAAAATACAAGGGGGAAAGATCGATCCGCGAGGCTCGTGCATTATGGCTCGAAGCAGGTTGGCATCCACCAGCAAACGATCCTCAGCAATTAGAATTGTAAACTCGATATGTGGAATGGGCATCTAGCTTCGCCAAGAAACCCGACTTTTTCCAAAAAGTCGGGTTTCTGAATCCTACAAGTCTAGAATCGATTGACGGTAAGATAGATTGGGGCTAAGGTACCGTTACCTTTGAATTTGTTGCAGAAATACGGCTCGATTGTAAAATTATGCGCTCAAATGTCGATCCTCAGAAGATTGAACAACTCATGAAAGCCTTGGGTAGAGAAGCTCGTGGTTCAGGCTGTATCTACTTTACAGGTGGTGCTAGTGCTTTGCTCATTGGGTGGCGTAGTTCTACAGTGGATATCGATATTCGTCCAGATCCCGAACCTCCAGGTATTTTTCAAGCTATCGCCAAACTCAAACAAGAATTGGACATCAATATCGAACTGGCTTCCCCGCAAGACTTCTTACCTCAGCTTCCTGGATGGCGTGATAGAAGCGTCTTCATTGGGCGGCAAGGTGAAATCTCGTTCTATCATTATGATTTCACTGCTCAAGCTCTTTCCAAACTATCTAGAGGATATAACCGTGACATTGATGATGTTCGAGCGATGTATGGGCAGAAATTATTTACTCTAGAAAAATTACGCGATTGTTTTAATGCGATCGAATCTGAATTGATTCGATTTCCTTCGCTCGATCCCGCTCTCCTAAGAACTAAGATCGAACAATTTATCGATCGTTGTGAAAGTACATTAGAGAGGGATAAATAATGGAACTAAATGAATTACCAGGATCGGAATTAATCTTACCTGGGCTGGAAGATCTTTACCAGGGCAGAAATAATACGATCGGATCGCTATTAATCTCGATCGCATCTATCCGTTTAACTGCCGCAGGATTGGATATTCCGCAAGTGTCTCTAGTCTCAGAACCAGAACTGGCTTTGTATAATTATCTTCAGATAGATCGCGATGATGCTTATCCTTATTACAATGCTTTATTAAATAGTCTCAACAGCTTTTGTACGGCACTCGAACTGAAGTCCAAATATCAATGAATTACCACAATGGTTGGTAATGGTGATTTTCAAGATAATTTGTAGGAGTTGTTAATAGCTACTAATGAGTGACTTGCGATCGATCTTTTATAAAATTCTATAAATGACTCCTGGTAAGAATTCGATCGTCGAACTTAGGTAGTTACTCTATTAAACCCACAACATGTGGAACTGGTCGAGGAGTATAATTAACTAAGGACTTCCCCTTATATGCTAAAGAAGTACTTTGCCCAGAATCTAGCATCACAGCTTCTTTCCATCCTTCTTTTGCCAATAACTCACCCAACGTAACTGCCCCAATATTATTGGTGGAAATACCCAAAGTTGGTCTAGATAGAGAATTAAGTCCCCAAAAAGCTCGACGGCGAGGTTCATTTGCCTTGTAAAGATTACCAAAACTCGCTAATGATTGCGCCTTACCTTTCTTTACTAACCAAGCTCCAGATACAAAGGCATCGGTAACATTTGCTAGTTCTAAATTAATTCCGTCAAGTGTATTATGACGTTTGGGATTAAAAGGTAAAAACTTAACTCTATCTATTCCAATTAGCACTAAGGGGCGACCTTTGATTCGTAGAATATCTTGTGCTGTTCCTGGCATAAAACCACTACTATTTTTATGGCTGAGTAGTGGCCCGATAATTTGACTTGATTCAGGGTCATCCATTCCAAAGAAAGTCCCATCTACTCCAGCAATTAATTTATTTTGATTTATTATTTCGACAACCTGAGATGGCTGAGGTACATAAATTGTCGTGACTTTACCACCACTCACAAAAATAAATGAAACCTCACCAATAGTTTTTCTTTGAATTAAAATTTTACTTACAACATCCATTTTGTAAGTAAAATTAAATATCCGAATATTCTCGTGCTTCTCTGTGACAAAATTCAGATCTTTTCTATCAGAGATGGTTTGAGAGTTTTTGATAAAAAATATTATTGCAATAGCTGCAATAGTGCAGTTTAATGTAGAAATTTTGTACATACAGTACTCTCAACAAACTTATTGATTAAAAATACTGTAGTTGTTACAATCCCAAGTCAAAATTAGAATAGCATTGATAGCTCAATCCAAAGCCCAAAGAATCAAGATTTTTCTTTATACTTTTTTCAACATCCTTTTTCTCCAATTCAATCACATTATGTTCTCGAACAATACTCATAATAATGATTGGCCTTTGATACTTAGTAGCATAATTTTTATCGCGAAAATGTTTTTTGTTACACTTATCTTCATTAAATCTACCTAGATTTAATAAGTATTTTGGCTTAACACCATAATTCTTATTGATGAATTTTCTAATTTCAACTGCTCTTTGATGTGCCCTTTGTTTCTCTAATTTGTCATTTCCTTCCTTTGATGCTGTCCCTACTGCAATCTGTGTACTAAGTGTTGATAGAATCTCTTTTTCCGAACCCTTATTGAGTTCATCATCCATCAGAATTGATAACCCTTTGTTTGTACCTTCTACGTCACTAACACTACCAAGTTTCCATTGATGATCGCTTGCTAGAATTTTAACAACCAACTGGAATTTATGTCCTGCGGTATCTCTTTCTGGTTTGAATGTAATAATATTAATGTTTCCCGCACAAATTATAGTTCCACCAATAAAATTTTCCTGAGTTTGAATTAAGTTGCGGCTATTATCTAGACACTTTCCAGAAAAAGAACTATTCTGATTTATTTGATGAATCGCTTTTTTTGTATCTGGAAGATAATTACTATCGACGGGAGTATTTACAGAAGTATTATTTTCAGGATTAGTAGATACGTTACTAGTAGAATTACTATCAGAATTTACACTTGATTTGTTTTCAACACTCGAATTGTCAGATTTCGGCTCATTTATTGTAGAGCATGAAGAAATTGCTCCAATTATGAAGCCAGTGATTGAGACGAACAGTATTTTTTTAAATTTCATAAATTTAGATTATTATCTAAATGATAATTGTCGATTAATCTATAAAATTATTTTCCAGAATAGATTTGAAGATTATTGATACAATTCACCTGACCGGAAATAACTATTGCTTGCTTTCCAACAATGCTGGATGATGAATCAATACAAGATGGTGATGATTTTGCAGCAATTATATTTGGGCTTGAATCATACTTAACAAGTGTTGTGACAAGACCAATCATAGCTGTGATCAGTCCGAATACTAATGTTAGGTTCTTCATTATAAAAAGTTATTGAATTAAATTAAAACATCAGTATTCGTGTATTTCAAAGCCAAAATAAGCTTGGATTGTACGATTTCTGAGCAACAATCTCTTAATAGACCTTATCGTATCGATCGTGAAGTATTTTATTTTGCCAAACTATCAATTAGTATATCATGAAAATTTTAACATCGAGGCGATCCGACTTTTGATGACTTTCTGGCGGAAGTGAATATCTATCGTAACGCGATCGATACAATAGCCTGAATCAATTGATCACTAATTCTGCCCACCATTCGATCGAGTATTTGGTTAGATCCTATTTATTCTTGATTTGCGAATGTAGAATAGAAGTAACAGAGAATAAACTCCATGCTCAAACCTCAAGACATCCCCATCCTCCTCAAAACCCACCTCTGGCAAGATCGCCAGTGGCGGTATAGCGACTTAGCCGAAAGCCTCGGCATGAGTGCCTCCGAAGTCCATAGCTCCCTCAAACGCAGTGCAGTTGCCAAACTCTACAATCCCCTCACCCATCAACCCCTGACACCCCACTTATTAGAACTCCTGATTCATGGCTTGAAATATATTTATCCTGCTATCCCAGGGACATTAGTGCGAGGGATGCCCACCGCACATGGCATCTCCCCACTCAAAGAACAGATCGTCAGCAGTCAAGAACCGCTAGTTTGGGCATTTCCAACTGGTACAGAGATTGGATTGGCACTTACTCCCCTCTATCCATCCGTACCGCTAGCCGCCAGCTTAGATCCCCAGTTATACGAGTTATTAGGGCTGGTAGATGCCCTCAGAGTCGGGCGGATTCGCGAACAACAACTAGCCGCTATTGCCCTGCAAGAACGATTGGGGGCGACACTGTGAGTGATAACTCAATTGACATGCTGATGGTAGTAGCAAAAGTCCTCAACAGATTGCCCCAACCCGTCGTCTACACTGGTGGCGCGACGATTCCCTTGTATCTCGATGCTTTGAGTGCCAGAGATATGCGCCCGACTGATGATGTCGATTGCGTGGTTGAAGTTACCTCCCAGCGCGAATACTATCAATTATCGGCAACACTCCGAGAACTCGGTTTGAGTGAAGATAGTTCGCCTGGTGCGCCCTTGTGTAGATGGTTATGTGAGGGCGTAAAACTTGACGTGATGCCGATCGATCCTCGGATTTTGGGTTTTGGCAATCGTTGGTATGAGCAGGGCGTAGCTGAATCCATCGACTTTGTTTTGCCCGACGGGATGAAAATTAAAATATTCACTACTGCCTACTTACTAGCCTCCAAGATAGAAGCCTTTGGCAGTCGCGGCAAAAATCAATTTTATTTCAGCAAAGATTTTGAGGATATTATCACTCTATTCAATGGCAGTCCCAGTCTAGTCGCAGAAATAACCGAGAGTGAGGCAGAAGTAAAGACTTTCATCACCACATGGGTCAGAACCGAGCGCAAAAACTTAGACACAATGGCTCCAGCATTCCTCGCCGCTAGCGATCGATTAGCCGGAAGGGATAAATTACTATTAGAGACGATCGATCTACTAGCAGCTCTACTCTAGCAACATCGATCGAAGATAATCCTAGTGCGGATCTTCAACATCGAGATCCGTAGATAAATTATCCTCATCATGGGACTCGATCGACATCAAAAGCTCTCTCCGTTCGGTTTCGATCTTCGATAGTGCTTCATGGACTAGCTTCGTCCGTTCCGGTGCTGGAAGATTGGCAAAATTGGCTGCTGGGATGCGATCCAATTTATAACTATCTCCAGACAATCGATCGTACCGTCCCACAAGCCACTCGATCGTGTCAGATTCTTCCTGTGAGAGATCTTCGGGATGCTCTTTCAGCCATCCTCGTTCCTTCTCGATTGCCTCTACAGACAAATCTGCGATCGCAGCATCACGACAGACGTTATCTTCTCGTACTTGTAAAGCCTCAAGTATCGGTAAAACGCTATCCCAAGTCTTCGCATCTGGTTCGGTTCTTTGTCGATCGAATCGGGGACGATTGCTAGTAAATTTCTTCAGAAACTCGGCGACTTCAGCCAAAGGTCTGCCATAGGGAAGAGATGCGCGACGTTCCCATATTCTGAGGATGAGTTCAGAACATTCTTGCTTGGCAGATTCTTGTTCTGCCAGTGTTTCGGCTTGTCTGGCTTGCTGCATCAGCTCCGCAACTCGGTGAGCCATCCAACGCCCTAAAGTATCGACACCATCATCTAATCCCAGTTCCTTAACTAGTCGCTGTCCTAATGTCACGATGGCTGTCCAGGGTTTCAAGGATTCCATTTTGGCGGAGGATATAGATTCTAGATTTTCCTGGGTTGTACTCATAGCTTCCTCCTGTTCCTGCTCGATTTCGCTCGTTTCGGTTGCGTGTGATTTTTACTTCAATGATGAGATCGCGATCGCACTGGCGCAAATATTCTAACAAAAGATCGATGTTAACCCGCCAACGTTCTCCACTCGAATAAGGATGGGAAATATATTCTTCATCTAAATTATCACTCCACAGCTCTAGCTTGGCAGCAATTTCACCATTTTTTCTCACATACTCCGTTCGGGTTGAGTTAGGTTGCAATTGCATCGTTTCGACAAAATGTGGCTGGAAAGCTGTAATGTTAAACCCTCGATCTCGCGCCGATCGATCGAACTTATCCAACGTTTCATCCCGACTATATATCCCTCTCATCCAAGCAGTCAATTCAAAGCCAGACTCGTCTATCTCAAATTCACTCGACCCTCTCTCGATGAAAGGAAGTCTAAAGTCATTTGGATTATCGATCGATTGCAACGCATGGAGTAAAGATCTAGCTCCGCTCGGATTAACCAGTGCGCTGTTTATACCCAAACTACTGTTTCGTTGTGAATCCTCAATATCAATGCCTCCCATCACTACAATTTCTCCCGCATGAGCTATTTCAGTTAATCCCAATCCCGCATCAAAATCTTCTGGCTCGATCTGCTGGAGCCATCGATCGAGATCGATCGATGAGAACTGACCCCAAAAATCTAGGCGATGTGGTGTAGGAGATCGTAAATCGGCTACCCAGTAATCGTTACTGCTGTTAATGTGCCTCTCAAGCCAATCTCGCCAAGGACATTCATAAAATGTATCTCCATAAATAGGAAGTCGATCGATCATCTCACCCGCAGCACAGAACATTGCATGATATTCAAGATAGGTTTTTAGGTTTTCAAGTGATGGCAAGCTACCATGACGATTTGATTTGCGCGCCCAATCTTTTTTGCTGGATAAATCGCGAATATCATCATACCAGTCGCTATCTGTACGACCCCATCGATCGCAAATCCACTGCTCGGCTCTATCTGTAACATCTGGTTGAACATAACTAAACACATGTGATACAGGGTTGTACCAATAGGGAATTGTATCGATCGAATCAAATTGAAAACGACTTTCCGAACGAATTTGTTGTATCGTTCTCAATGGATGAGAATGTTCCGTTATATTTTTTGGATATAAACAGGACAAAGGAGTATTGGCAAAATATAATTGCTCGACAATCTCAGATGATAAGCAGCCTGGAATACGTTCGACTAATCGCAATGCGGTTCGCTTCGCTAATTCTCGAATCTGAGCATGAGGAAACTCACGATCGAGAGCATGGGCAACAATTTCCTGAGCATGAGACTTTAAAACTTGGGGACATTCATCAGCGAGTCTTTGTAGGAGCAATATTAACCATGTTAGAGCTGACATCCAATAGAATTCCAATCGCTCCGATCGAAACCCTATAGCCGATCGAGTAGTCGATAGTCGCATCAGTTCATCAATTAGAAGCTGATTAGGCTGTATAGCGATCGCTCTGGCTGCGTGTAAAGCTTGCCACCGGATACATTTATCTGGATGTCCAAAAAGTGCCCAAAAGAAATTAGCTAATGTCACTGACGATCCTAATGAGGCGATAAAAACTGGCGGAATTAGTATTCTCGCCTCTCTTTCGATCTGTGCTTCAGTTCGTTGTAATGACCATTCAAATGTAGACCTAAGATCTATGCCTGGAATAGCGGGAGCAATACATTTAGCCACTCTATATAATTCTTGGGCAGACAAAACATCTAGATGTTTGACCAAAGATGATAAGACAAGTGCCGTGCGATTTTCTTGAGGAAAATTTGCAAACGAGAGAACGTCTTCTAACGCAACATCTAAATTATGGCTGAGAGGTACTAGAAGTTTTGGTAGATTTTTATCTAATAATTTTGCCATCCCTATTCGCATCCACTCTCTGATTTGCCTCGAACTCTTCCACTTATTTAGATAGATTTTCAAGAACTCAACAACAGATAATCTTAGCGAAAAATCCAGATCGATCGACACTATCATATTTAGATAATCAATCTGCTTTGCAGGGGGAATAGAGTTGCCTACCACAGTCAGAACTTCTAGAACTTCTTTTCCATATGAATTTCGGGAAATGTCTGACAACGGAGTATGAATAAGATCGAATGAACTATCTCGAACTAGATTGATAATAAGACTACGAGCTTGATTAACAATATTGGCTCGATCGAGTTCCTCCTGCTCAATCGAGTCACGTCTTGACGCAGGCAGATATGAAGGCATTCGATCGGATTCCTCTTTAACAGGAATCGATGTAACCAGTGACAATAGATCTCGCAACTCTGCCATGCCAGCAAATTGTTCTAACCGATGAGTCTTTCCCCAATCTAGAATTCGAGTTGCAGCTTGTTGACGATCTTTAAGTGGTAAATCGCGACGAATCCAAAAACTTATTTCCTGTAAAAGCTGAACGAGCTGGGGACGAGCATTAACGCCTTCTAACAGTTGTCGATCGAGCAGATCGATCGCCAGTTCGGAGATATCATAATGCTTACCAGGCAGTCGTAATAATGCCAAGCCCTCTAATGGTTTGATCCATTGACTGCGAACTGTCTCTCGAACGACTGGAATAATACCATCATCTAAAGCCAAGTGATTTTCATCATCCCACTGGCTACAAAGAGCTATGCCATTAGCAGGATCTAAACGAGTGACAGCCGCGATCGTTTTCTCCCAAGGCAACTCCGAATCATCCGATACATATTCCTTGAAAGCTACCACAGTACCAGCAATTCGTATTGAGTAATCCTGCCGCTGCTCGATCGTTAATGTATCGGCAACTTGGCAAGCAAGATCGGCTTGGAAAGAGAGTAAATGAATGCTATCGTCATCAATTCTATCGGCGGCGGCAAGACTGCGTTTGTAGTAATCTTGCCCTTGCACTGCATCGTATGGACTGACAATTTCAGAGCAGGTTAATAATGTTTCCCATCGCTCCTGCCCTGGATTGGGATTATCCATGATGTAATTAGCCGCTCGTTCTAACAGATCGAAACCAATCGATCGATACCGATCGTGACGAAGAAAACTTCTAGCCATATCCATCCAAAATTTTGGTGATGCACCTGGCATGATTCGTACAGAAACATCTGCTATCTCAATTAACATCAATGAGGCATCATCAACACAATTAAGCAGAGCCTCACATGCTGTTGTAGCCCATGCGCGATAAGAAAAATCTGGCTCGAATGATCGATAGGTAGTCCGCTGAAGTCGCAGATTCAGATCGTCAGACAAACTCTGGGTAATTTCTGCGACATCTTGAGATTTGAAGATCGTTTGTGCGCGAACTGAATAAACGTTAAGCAGCTTTCCAATAGTTTCATCAAAACGGCGGCGTTCCGAGTGATGTCGATCGTTATTATCGCCTTCTTTTTGGCGATACCGTTCTGGTATCAACTCTTGTATGGAGACAGTTGTACCAGACAAAGCTGCTTTCAAATAAACCGATCGTAGTGGTAAATCCCATTTTGGTAGCTCGATATGTACGTCGGGAATGTAATCTGGTAACTTGGGAGAAACTGCTTCCAGCAGTCTTAAAGTCCGTCGATCGTCTAGTCCATACCGAACCGCCAATTCATATAGATCGATTGCCCGTTCAGGTTGGAGATATTTATCCTGTCGCCCCTGCCCAATCATTTCATCTAAAGATGCCAACGTTCGATCGAGATGCTCGACGAGAGTATTTGACAAGTTGGGATTTATCGCTCCAACTGTTGAAAGAAACAAAGCTTTTGCCCAGAGTGGAAGCCGTAATTCAGTAAATAACTGCTCCTTGTGTGCCGTGTCAATCTGCCTTACCAGGGATTTAACCAGATGCTCTGTTGCTTTGATGACCGTATCGATCGGTCGCCACTTGCTCAAGCACCGTTGACATTCTTGTGCCCCTTTGAGCCAGAAAATAACCTCTGCACCACAAGCGATATCAACATCATCGAGACTCCATTGATGCCTTTCCGCTCTAGGCAAAGCCATCCAACGTCGAATCCAGGCATTCGCCAGTTTCAGCTCTTCCTTAGCCCGATCTCGATATGCTGGATCGCGAGCATACATCGCTGCGGTGCGAAGGTGAATCGATCCCCTAAATCTTTCGCTTTCTTGCTTCTGAAAGTAAGCAATACTTGCTGTATCACCGTACTTTGCTGCCAAATCTGGATTTTTTCGCACTAATGCTTTAAACGCATTGTTAGAACGTTTTGCTTCAGCAGCCAACAAAACTAATCGCACAGCTTCTGCGTTCTTGTTCGATTTACAAGCTGACTGCATCGCCAAGACAATTCTTCTGTGCCGAATCTGCGATCGCAATAACTCATCTGTTATCGGTAGTTCTGCACTATCGATCGCTAGTTGAATGACATGTTGGTAACGCTCCGCCAGAAAAAGATGTTCGGCAACAGCACGAGCTGAATACTCATCCCGATCGGCAGAATCTAAGAAGTAAGTGCCCAATCGATCTTGTACTGCAATAATCTCATCTGGCTTAATTTGCTCGCGCAGATAAGTCTCAAAATCTTCATCTCGAAAGGAGTATTCATCGCCTAAAATGATTCCAGGTTCCAATGCTTGGCAGAATCGACGTGCTTCATCCAGACCAATCTCACAAGTACCTGCAAAAATGTGAATAGGCACAGGACGGTTAAGGTAAACTAACGTTGCTAACCTTTGCCGATTGATTTCTCGGTTGCCCGCTGTTGGAATCGCAGAGTTCAGTAAATCTTCAAAAATTTGATTCGGTGTCCGTTGAGCGACCTCAAGCAACCGTTCTAGTGTCGTTGAATTAATGTTTTCGACATCTATTTCATCCAGTAAATAAGATTGGACGCGAGGATTACTACCTGTCTTGCTGTGAAAAACTTCGCCACTATGTTCATCAGCATCAGGAAATAAATGACGTAAGTGAGCTATTGAAGCCTGTAGATCGAATCCTTGAAGGGAATATCGTTGGACATCCTCTGTGGGCTGCAAACTCTCGCAACGATGAGATCTCGCTGTCATCAGCAAACGGCAATTTTCAGGTAAAGGCATCGTCCATAAATCTGGCACGAAACAGCTTTTCTCATAGGCACTCTCACTTGCCGCAGTAATTGCATTATCAGCAGCATCAATCGCGATTACCAAGAGTCCGCCTTGCTCTGCGACAATCTTGGCTGCCATTTCTACCGATCTCATAAAATGCCGCTGAATATCGGAAATACTTTGGGGTAATTGAACTAAAAAAGGACTACCACATCGTATAGCCAATTCATTACTTAACTGGAGAAACGCACGTTGAGGAGTATGGCGTTGTTTCAGCGAAATCTTGTACTCACCCTCACCATAACAGTCATAGACGATCGCCACCGAATGAGGAGGCAATCGATCGACTAATGACTGAACCGTAGTTGTTTTGCCAATACCAGCCATCCCATGTGCTAAAACTTTCCGGCTGCTAGCAGAAACGATTGCATCAGCAAGATTTTGGGCAGCTAGGTTAGTAACAGGTCGTCTCACAGCCTCTAATCGCGACGGTGCCGGAAAAAGATTGTCTCGATGCCCTGCGCCAAGACAAGCAATAATATCTTCTGCGGATAGCCCGTCCGATCTCTCTTTTTCAGGTTGAGCTTCATTTTCAATTAATTCGCAAAGCGATCTCAGTGTTGTCACCGGATCGTAGCTAACAGAGGCACTGAGATCTTGGATAAGTCTCAGCCGCTGAAACTTGCCCGATTCCTCACCACAATGACTCAAATCGAGAACGCGCAGAAAATCTGTGAACTCAGTGATAGATAGATTCGATCTACTCTGAAAAGGTTGGATTTGATTTCGATCTTTTTCTGAAAGCTGCTTCAGCAATTGCTGTGATTGTATTGGTGTCGGTATAGCTGTCAGGAGATCCTGAGCAGATTTAAGAGCGCAAAGTAAGCCTTTTGCAACAGGTTGATTACTAACAAGCCGGATACACAGCTTTTGCAGAACATCTTCTCGTGAATGATGGGTACGAAAACCTTTATAAATGTCTGCTAATCGCCTAATTACCGAATCAGTACCTTTGTTATTTTTAGCAGTGCATAATTTACTTGTCGTCCAAGCCTGATTTGGATTTCGAGTACTGTATTTGAGCTGTGATAATTCGATCCGGCTTGCCGTTTCAAATTTATCACCACCGTAATATTCTGTGAGATCCACTCCTAGAAAGAAATCATCGTCAATCTCACTAGCACTAACATCTACTGGTGACAATCCTTCCATGAATACTCGTTGAAGATCGCTGCGAGGATTGAGTAGTTGCACGGCACGCCGAGCCGCCCATAAGACATGAAATCGATCTCCTGCATTTGATTCTCTAGCTCCAGGAGTAGGAAGAGTATTTTTAGGGCGCATAACTTATATTGCTGCATCTATTCCGAACTCTTCATTGTTAAGGCTGACAAGTGCCGACAGAGAAATGAAACCTTTTACCTTAACTCGCTCTTGATATTTCGCCATCGACGTAAGTCGCATCTTACAGTGAGGACATCGATCCTCAGTCCATAATGCAGGAATCTCAAACGCCTTCTTGCATTGTGGACATCGCTCCAACAATCGCAGATTGTGACCCTGACAAACACCCATAACAGCCTTGTAATGCCATTCCATCCGATGACAGGGAACCTCCCCATAACAAGCCCCACAGAGCCGAATCGGACGAGGTTGAAACGTGCTCTCTCGACTTGGCAACATATCCTGACACCGAGACAGATCTAACCCAATCAAACTGGCGATCGACCCTAACTCCTCTTCAGTTGGAAACGGATTGAAGTACAGCAATAGTTCGCACGATCTAGTAAATTCCATTTTAGCATCTCGATCGATCGGAAACTGAGATTACTAGAGCTAATCCATACCCTGCAAGCGTTCGATTTCCCAAAGGGAAGGCTACGCCAACGACCATAATCGTTGACGTAGCCTACTGTAGGTAATCGGCAATGCTCTGATACAGCCTAAAACGTTGCTCCAAGTCTACCTTCTTAAAAGCTGGATGGGAATGAAATTGTACGCCGTCCGTTGAATCATCTGCTTGAAGCCAGGGTGTCTATAGCAATCCTACAATGAGAATTTAACTTTTTAGGATGAAAGTATTGCTAGTAAAAATTCCGCTGCTGCCCTGTACATCAACAAATAGGTCACCAAATTCGATAATTGTCTTTTGAGGTATAGAAATTATAACTTAGATCCTAGATCCAAGATTTGCCTTGCCCGACAGTAACCCAAGCACTATTTCTTTGGAGTAGGGAGGATCGAATATGGTACTGTAATAATAGCTAGTAACCAGTTCGCTACAGCCAACCTACTCTAGCAGCACCTCATTACCCCCGATCGTAATAATTCATGTCTAATAGCTGGTGGGAAATTAAAATTGAATCTGTACCAAATCTAGAAGAAAATATCTTCTGGCGGCTGAGTGAATTTGGCTGTAAAGGAATGTCTACCAAAGTACAGGGCGAAAATATCCTGATTTGTGCATATATCCCCCAGGTGCAAGTCAAACAAATCGCCATATCCGATCTATTTTTGCAATTGATCCTTGATGCCAAAGAGCTGGGTACGCCGAGTCCGATCGCGACATGTGGGACAATCGACGAAGAAGATTGGTCGAGTAGTTGGAAACAACATTGGGCACCACAACCGATCGGCGATCGGTTGTTAATCAATCCCGCCTGGATGGATGCACCGCCCAATCCCGAAAATAGAATTATCCTCCAACTAAATCCTGGGGTCGCCTTTGGTACGGGTACCCATGCCACTACCCAACTCTGTCTAGAAGCCCTCGAAATGCGTCTCCAACCTGGCACAAACTGTTCGATCGCCGATATTGGCTGTGGCTCTGGTATCCTCTCCACAGCGGCATTATTGCTTGGTGCCAAGCAAGTCTACGCCGTCGATAATGACCCCCTCGCTGTCAAAGCAACTGCCGAAAATTGCCACCTCAATGGTATCGCCGCCGAAAAATTGCTCGTTAATCTAGGTAGCATCGAACAAGTTCAAATGATGATTCCTGCTCCATTAGATGGTTTTGTCTGTAACATCCTTGCCGATATCATCATTCAAATCGCCCCCTATATGGCGGCGATCGTCAAACCCAAAGGCTGGGCAGCTTTGAGCGGCATTTTAGTCACCCAAGCTCCCGAAGTCTCCACTATGATGGAAAAACACGGTTGGGTAGTCGGCACAGTCTGGAATCGTCAAGAATGGTGCTGTATTAATCTCAAACGGAAGTAGAAAATAGGCACCCAGGTTGTTAGTTATAGTTTTTTAGCTCGACACCAGGGAATCCCCACACCATAACGCTTCGTTTGGTGTGGTATGAGAGGCTTGCTGGGCGGGGAACCACTGCCCGAGCGGTGAAGCGACGATTCCACACTGGGCGGGTGACCCGACCAGACCGCCACGAGACAAGCAGCATTAGCTAGTGGAAGATGGCTTTGGGGAGTGAGTTGATGAACAAATTCCTCGCATTTTTGAACGTTTAATGATATTCTTAGAGCAGTCAACGAAGTAAACTAAGTCTTGTGCTCAAAGCTGTCAAAGTCCGAATCTATCCAACAATCGCCCAGCAAGTACACCTTGCTCAAGCTTTTGGCTGTGTACGTTGGGTCTGGAATCAGTCTTTGGCTACGATGACAGCGACTTATCAAGAGACTGGCAAAGGCGTTGCAGCAATGACGATGAAGAAATCCATACCTTTGTGGAAGACTGAATTTGAATGGTTGTCCGAGTGTTATTCTCAATGCCTTCAGCAGTCAGTTCTAAATCTAGGTGTTGCTTTTGGCAACTTTTTTGATGGTCGGGCGATGTATCCAACATTCAAAAAACGCCAAGGGAAACAGTCAATCCAATACCCTCAGAACGTCAAAGTTTTGAGTGATTGTGCTGGGCGGGGGACCACTGCCCGAACAGAGATTAAATTCCCTGGTAAGTTGGGCACTGTTGATGCTAAAATCCATCGGGATATCGAAGGTAAAGTCAAAACGGTGACTGTATCTAAAAATCCTGATGGTAGGTACTTTGCTTCGATGTTGGTAGATGATGGGATTGAATGTCCAGAATCTAGTTCTGAGTTGGGCGGGGCACCCGCCCAGCAAGGCAAAGTAGTTGGCATAGATCTAGGTCTAACAGACTTTGCTGTTACGTCGGACGGCTCTAAGTATCAGCACCCTAAAGCTACTAAGAAACATGAAAAGAATCTAGCACGCAAACAGAAGAAGCTAGCACGGAAGAAGGATGAAACAACTGGGCGGGTGACCCGACCAGAATCCAACAATCGGCGTAAAGCAAAGCTTGCAGTAGCGAAAGTTCATTCCAAAATCAAAAGAGTCCGCGAGGATTTTCTACATAAACTATCGCGCAAGATAGTAGACGAAAACCAAGTCATAGTGGTGGAAAATCTGGCAGTGAGAAACATGGTGAAGAACCATTGTCTAGCTAAAGCAATATCTGATGCTGGCTGGTCCAGGTTCTGCACCATGCTGAAGTACAAAGCCGAAATGGTCGGCAAAGTTTATCTAGAAATAGGTCGATTCTTTGCTTCTACTCATCTTTGTTCTAATACTTTGAAATCACTGCCAAAAATGGATCTATCGGTGCGTGAATTTGATTGCCCCTATTGCGGCGATCTGCACGATAGAGATGTTAACGCGGCAATAAACATCAAAAACGAAGGCTTGCGATTACTGACGTTGGGAACCAGCGTTATTGCTCCTGAAGGCTATGTAAGACCAAAACAGTATGGGCGCAAGTCTACTACTGTGGAGGCTGTGGTTGTCGAAGGGAGAAGCCCCCTTCATACTGGTACTCCAGTTGAAGGTGGGTAGTTCACTGAGATCGAAAAGCACGGGGGACATATCCCCGACTTCTCGGAGAAGTCGGGGATATTGCGTAATTCTAAGAAGTCCGTTTTTAATCACTAATCACTACTTACCTCCTTCTGCTCCCGCTGCTTCAATAAATCTACCCCCCAAGAGGTACCCAAACGAGTAGCACCAGCCTCAATCAACTCCACCGCTTGCTGATGTGTGCGAATTCCACCCGCCGCCTTAATGCCGATTTGGTCTTTTGTCAAAGTTTTGAGCGCGTGCACCTGTTCCACTGTCGCAGGAGCACACCAACCCGTACCCGTTTTTAAAAACCTCGCTCCAGCCTCCATGCAGATCTGTGCGGCGATTTGTTGTTCGTCTGGGGTGAGTAGCGACAGCTCTAGAATTGCCTTCACAGCTTTTCCAGTCACTTGACATATCTCGGCAATTTCACCATGTACCTCATCGATTTTTCCCGCCTTGAGCCAGCCAAGATTAATTACCACATCAAGTTCTTGAGCACCATTTTCTACCGCTTCCTGAGCCTCATATAGCTTACTCTGGGTAGTCGTCGCACCAGTCGGAAAACCAATCACGGTACAAACTAGTTGTTTCCGATTGTGCAATAAGTTCGCAACTTGACGAACATAGCAAGGATTCACACATACCGCCGCAAATCCATATCGATCGGCTTCGGCGCACCACTGCTCGATCATCTCAGGCGTAGCCACAGCACCAAGTAAGGAATGATCGATAAATGGGGCGATATCGATATTTGAATATTCGTTAGACATGGGTAGATTAATTGATAATACAGGGGTCAGGGGTCAGGGGTCAGGGGTCA